>NZ_JBBMXG010000020.1:0-78012 GCF_037996705.1 Xenorhabdus bharatensis
CGGCAGCCGCACCCGCCTCAACATTATGGGCGCCCTCAATTTGCAACGGATTGAAGCGACGGTGATCCGTGACTATCCGACGATTAACGCGAAAAATGTCGTCCTGTTTTTCGGTGCCATCCGGGAAACGTATCCGCTTTCACAAAGAATTCATATTATTCTGGATGGAGCGGGTTACCACCGTGCTGAAATAGTACGATTTTTTGCCGAAGTCCTGAATATCAGGTTGCATTATCTGCCGCCTTACAGCCCTAACCTCAACCCGATTGAGCGATTATGGAAGTACGCGAATGAGCAGGTACGAAACAATGTCTATTTCCCGGATACCAAAACGTTCCGTGACACCCTTCATCATTTTTTTCATGTCACCTGACCCGAAAAAGGACAGGAATTAGCTACCCGGCTGACCGATAATTTCCAGACTTTAATTCCTGCATCTTCAAGTTAATTGCGTATAGGCTACTTGCAACAATGCCGTTCCGACATCACTTCTTCTCATCAATAACAATATTCGAGGTCAGATTACGGGGTTCGCCGAGTTTATCCCACACGATACCTGTTAACACATTAGTGAGCTGCACCGCGTGATCCATATTCCATACCAGATATTCATATCCCGGCAGGTCACTAAAACTATCATATTTGGGCCTAATATCCAGCTGCGCCATGCCGGAACTGACATCAATAATATTCGGGTATTTTTCCTGTCCCGGCATGGTTACCAAATTGGTGTTAGAGCAAGACGTGAATTTGGGTTGTGCTCCCTCCCCCAAACTGTCTTTGCCCACAATTCCCCACCAGTCTTCATCCACATTGTCCGGCTCGATTTTTGCCGCTTTGGGGGCATAGTTGCCCTGAAATTTACAACCGTAAAAATTGACTTTGCCCGAACTGTTACCGTACACCATGTAAGTATTCCAGCGTGCCCATGTTTTCGGATCAAAATTCGCTGGCGCGCCTGGTGTTCCAGGGTCATTAACCCCCTCACAAATAAATTCTAGCCCGAAGCATTCCAATAATCCTCCATTTATTGGCAAGGCCGTTGCATTGGAATACACCTGAAGCTGTGGGTTATAGCCCACCTGCACATAAATCTTGGGCCGGATAACCGCATCCCGTAGCCACCAAATGTAGGAGCGCCGCTCCGGAGTCACTTGAGGCTTTTTATGTCCATCAATGTAGGGGTCACCATACGCCTGAATAGTTCTTGTTGCTCCGTTCGACACGGCAAAACTGGGCCAGAGATACTCGCCCCCACAGCGCAAATGTATATTGTTACTCTGATCGTCCCGTACTTTTTTTAATGCCTCCTGCAGAGTTTTTAACGGCTGCTTCTGCGAACCCGGATTTTTATCATCACCAGCTACGGAATCGACGTACAGCTCGGACACATCCTTCGACGCTTGTTGTCCGTAATACAGCCCGTCTGGACGTAGAGTAAGCAGGTTGCCCACATCCGATGACACAACGACACTAAGCGGACTGGCTGTCGTACCGTTGCCGCTTAACGTGCCGTTGGTACTGACTGCAATCTTATTGTTCAGGCTGTTGATCAGCGTGTTCATCACATTGGCGTTCGCTACCAACGCATTTATGATTTTTTGCAGGTCTAGATCCAGACATGACCCACTCTGGCCGTTGCCGGTGATAAAGCCACTCCCCCCCACACAGACGCTGATTTTATCGGCAAGTGCCTGCTGGATAGCGGACATCGGCAGCGTCACTGCATCGCACTGGTTATCAATCTTTATGTGCAGCCCACTGCTGTCCATCGTGATACTGTCAATGACTTTCCAGCATACCCGGCTAAAATCCATATTGAGCGGTACATCATCACCGTTCCCGGTAAAAGGGCTGTCGCGGTCAATCTTCACCTTACGCAGTGCATTGGCGTCGATTGTCACCGTCGTGCCGTCTCCGCGTACCAGCTCAATGTCCCCGGCACTGTTGACACTGCCGCTGACCAATTGGCCGTCCATTAGGAGGGTTTTCAGGGCTACATTGACCTGGCTGCCATCCCCGAGCGTCAACACCAGAGTATTGTCTTTGGTGAGCACCGCATTGGTTAGGGTCTTTTTTGCTATCGCATCTGTCACCGCCACGGTCAGATCCACCGTATGCACAGTACCGTCTTTCATCGTCAACGATACGCTGAGGGCACTGCTGGTCAGACTCTGCGGCGCAATAGAGGCCAGATTAATATTATGTGTTACGCCCGCCTGATCCACCAACCGGATATCTGTACCGTCAAAGGTCAGCGCGTCAATGCCCGGTATGGATATCTGTCCTGATTGAATGGCCTCTTTAACTAATGCATCTAAGTCCTCACAACGCACGATGCGGGTTGCCGGCGCCAGCACATTGCCCTGACAGTTGAGTAGGCCTGACTGTAGTTCATTGCAGATAATCTTCTGGTTAATCACCGACTGGATATAATCGATAATCCACCCTGGGTTCATCCCCGGCGGACAACAGTTAAACATACCCGGGGTCATGCCCGGTGGACAATAGTTGTACATAGTACCTCCTACGTTTTTTCATAATCGTAAACAGTGTCAATTTGGTGTATTTCTCTACTGGATAGACAAAATATAAAAACACTATGTTATTCCAATTGAAAATTTGGAATTTAGTTTCTATATTATTAATGAAAATATATTTACGTTAATTCATTTATCAAACAATAAAGTAATTTAATTTCCCTCTGATAATATCCAAGCTGGATTCACTGAGTTCATACTGTCTAGAAAATAAGGTCATGCTCAAGCCATAAATATTTTACATTTAATTTTCAAAAAGAAGACTGGGTTTATAGTTATTATATTATCCGCTAAAAGAATTTTACTTATTTTTTGCTGAAAATTATGTTTTATTGATAATATTTTAAGCTATTTTGTTTGTGCTGTAAAAATAACAAAAATAGATAATTAAGACTTTCATTTCACTATTTAGGGATGAAATTAAAGCTACTTTTTCAGAAGGATATTATTGATTGAAATTTGCAAAGGAAGGTTATCTTTAAATTAAAAATAGATCAATATACTTACAATAATAAGTAGTTATATTTTAAAGGTGATTAAATGGGCGTTATATTTAATCTTAAGTCATCCTTTAAGTGAGTAAAATAAAAATTATATGACGATTATAAAACTTTTCATAATTATAAGGTGTTTCTTATTGCTTTCTATTTATCTTCTGAAGTTCAAGAAGGTTCTAATTTTTTAATAAGTATCCAAATATATTGGCAACAATAATTAATGTTACTGTTTCATGTAATGAATACTATAACTATTTTAGTTTAGGCCATGATGTATGTGTTATAAAAATAGGTTTCCGATATAATTCAGCCGTCGGTATCAACACATAATGGGGCAGATACGTGCTACGAATTCAATAAATTCACATTCACACGGACTGGGAGTTTTAATGATAGGCTTACATTATAACCCATTAATTTTGCCCGTAATTGACCTTAAGTTGTCTAAACAGACATTCTAGAAGTAAATACAATTACTTTATGAAAAAAAACAAAAAGTTATGGTTATTATTCTGGATTGCTTATTAACAGATTTAGCTGCACCAAGTGACGTTTTTAATGTAGCTAACGATAACCTCCATTGAAGCCGATACGGGAAGAGCATAAATAAATCTTGCAACAGGTTAGGTAAAATGCCTATATTTTAATTGTACGTATATACGCGAACAATAAAACAATGAGGGATTTTATGTCTAAGCATCAAGGTGACCATCAGTATCGACTGGGGCTAAGTTTGGCCTTACTGGCATTTGCTCAATTGATAATTTCTTTGGATATCAATATCGTTTTTGTTGCGCTTCCTGAAATAGGAAAAGGGTTGGGTTTTTCTGGACAGACGCTTCAGTGGGTTGTCAGTGCTTATACCGTTTTTTGTGGTGGCTTCATGCTTTTTGGTGGGAGGGCAGCAGACTTACTCGGCCAGCGCCGAATGTTTATTGGTGCTTTGTGGCTTTATGCGATTTCTTCCCTAATTGGAGGAATGGCCTGGCGTCCTGAAGTAATTATTACTGCCCGTGCTGTGCAAGGAATAGGTGGGGCCTTTCTTTTCCCTGCCACGCTTTCTCTCATTAACCGATTATTCCGTGAAGGCCTGGAACGAAACAGAGCGTTGGCAGCATGGGGAGGAGCTGGTGCGAGTGGTTTAACTCTGGGTTCCCTGACTGGTGGTCTTCTGACAAATTATTTGGGCTGGTCATCCGTATTTTATGTGAATGTTCTGTTGGCCGGGATAGCAATTATTGCTGCTTTCATCGTTATTCCGGCAGACCCAATCAGGCATGAGAAGCGCAGTTTTGACCTTCCCGGGGCATTAACAATTACGGCTGCATCTACTCTTCTGGTCTTTTCACTTGTGCAGGGACCTGAATATGGTTGGGAAGTTCCTGTTATTAAATACGCACTGTTTCTGTCTCTGATCAGTTTTATGATGTTCATCATCATTGAGTCAAAATCTCGTGACCCGTTGATGCCATTGCGCCTTTTTTACAATAAGAATCTGGTTGCTGGCGTTACCGTGACGTTTATTTATATGGGGACATTTGGTGCATTGCCTTATTTCGAAACTGTCCTGTTCCAGAATGTTATGCATTATAATGCACTTGAGACCGGTCTTGCATTTATCGTTCCCTCCGTATCCATTTTTATAGGGACTCAGGCTGGCGCGCGCCTTGCGAATTCCATCGGAACGAAAAATGCCATTATTGCAGGCTGCATTATTGGTATTGTTGGTACATTATTAATGCTACCCGGCGCATCAATCTCAGCTTCTTATAAATCTATTCTGATTGGCTTGGTTATTTCGGGTTTGGGTCAGGGAATTGTCTGGACAGCCATGTGGATCGCTGCTGCAACCGGTGTTGATCATAGTGAACAAGGAATTGCATCAGGTATGGCATCAACAACGCTTAATGTTGGGAATGCTATTGGTCTGGCAGTTCTAATTGCCCTGACTACAGGTATGGCACAGCATGATGCCCCAGAAAATGAAATCGCCTTGCTGGCAGCAAGTACAGGGTATGCATTCCTGTACGCGGCGGTCGGTATGGTACTCGCGTTACTCATGGCATTTACCTTGCCGGGAAGAAAAGCACGGGTTGTTCCCGTTTCTGAACTGATAGATAAATAATCCGTTCTCCGGTCAATAATGGCCGGAGAAGTTATTCCGCAATAGAATAGCTGGATTGTAATAATATGGAACGGCTTAAGTCAGTGGTAAATTGAAACCGACTGCGAAACAATCCTATGTAGCCAGATAAGTATAGAGGCAAAAAAATCAACTGTCCTGTCAGGCATCAGGATTATATTGCTTAATAGTCGAACCCGTCAGTTCATCTTCTTGTGTGGCTGTAATAAATGAGTCAAGCAGTCCGGGAAAACGGATATTGAGGTCTTCTGTGCGAAGAGATAACAAATTTTCTCTGCCAGAGGGTTTTTGCCAAATAACACCACTATCACGAAGGACTCGCCAATGATGAGTTAGTGTAGATTTGGATACACCTTTAAGTATCGAACCACAGGTATGTTCCTTTCCGTCGGCTAACACACGAACAACGGTCATTCGCATTGGGTTGCCTAACGCGGTAAGTACATGTTCAAGTCGTATTTGGTTACGTTCTGGGTGGTGTTTCATTTTTTACCGTTTTCCCTTGTTTAGTTCGAAGGTATGCGGATTATCAAACAACTGTTTTACAAAGTACACATTTACTAAAGGTTCAGCCACAATAATCCTTATAAGCGCGATATATAGCAGAATCATATTAATATGACATAATATCTGGCTTCAACTGACAAAGGAGAAAGTGAGATGGGCTACAGTCTGGATTTTCGAAAGAGAATACTGGCATACAAATATAAGCATTCGTTGACATTCGAACAAACGAGTACCCATTTTGATTTCTATTACTACAAACGCAATCTGTTGTGAAAATGGAGCGTCATTTTTTATAGAAATCAAATTTTGCAACAGTGCCCATTTAATTTGGTTTTAAGCTTCTTGCTTAGTGGACGCAAGAACAATTTCTCTGATACAGATATTTTGAGGTTGGCTGTAGGCATAATTTATAGCCTTAGCTACATCTTCTGCGGTTAGAACCTCACCACCCATACTTTTTTTCCAGTCTTGATATTTTTCTTTTATTTTTTTATCGGATGTGTGGCTTAATAGCTCAGTTTCGACTGCACCCGGAGCAATTATTGTGACTCTTATATTGTACTTTGAAAGTTCCTCTCTTAAATTCTCACTCATTCCATGTACAGCAAATTTTGTACCAACATAAACGGTATGGTTAGGAAAAGTTTTACGTCCGGCTACTGAGCTGATATTTATTATGGTTCCGTTTTTTCTGTTTATCATCCCTTTCGTTACAGCACTAATACCATTCATCATTCCTTTCACATTAACATTTAACATTTAACATTTGTTCCCATTCGTTAGGATCTTGTAATTCCATGCTTCCTAACAGCATGACTCCTGCATTGTTAATTAGAGCATCAACGGGACCAAACTTTTGCTCTGCTTGTTCTATTGCTTTGGAAAATGATTTTTTATCTGTAACGTCAACTGCCATACATAATGTATTTGGCAAATTTAGACTTTCCATTCGTTCTATTCGGCGAGCGATTAAAAGTAGTGGATAGCCATATGAAGAAAGCAATTTTGCTGTTGCCTGACCGATTCCTGAACTTGCTCCCGTTATTACGACTAGCGGCTTTTTCATTGATACATCCTCATTAAATTAATTTATATCAAAATGATATTCTTACTTTAAAACTAAAGTTTTTGATGAGAAGTAGTTTATTTCTTTCACTGAGATAAAAAATTATAGATAAGGATCAGTTTTTGGTCTTTACCAAAGTGTCCAAAAGTTCTTGACCGCTACATTTCGATCTGGCTTTGTAAGAAATCGATAAATGTCCGTACGTTCTCGGAGATATGGCGGGTATTGGGATAGAGTGCGTAGATACCTTGTCTGGGAAAGCGGTGGTCAGGCAGTAATGGGGTTAAACATCCGTTGGCAATATCTTCTTGCACCAACCAAGCGGGCAGTAAGGCCACGCCCGCGCCGCTGCGGGTAAATGCCAGCAGTGAAGCCGCACTGTCAGTCATGATCATGGGCAAAGTATCTGCCCTGAATAACACATTGTCGCCTGTAGGCGTCAGAACCTGCCAGTTTAATGGTGTAGCAAGGCGGCTATGTGCAATCCAGCGTGCGCTTTGCAGTTGTTTCAAGTCAGTGATGGGATTGTCATGATGCATCGTTAAATATTCTTTTGAAGCGACAGGTAGAATATCGAACCAATCGATCAGCTTCGCATGATGAGTGGAGTCCGCCAGTTGGCCAAGACGTATCGCCACATCAAAACGCCCGGAGATCAGATCATCATTTTTTGATGAAGAAACGTGCTGGATGCGTAGTTGCGGATGTAGGGCGGCAAATGCCGAGATCACGGGAACCACGACTCTGGCTCCATATTCCGGCGTGGTGGTGATGCGCAACAGACCTCTTAGGCCGATATGATCGCTGCGGACATCGTTCAGGATTTTTTCCACATCTTGCAACAACTGCAGACAGTGTAGATAAAAGCGTTCGCCTGTATCGGTGACAGCCATCTGCCGGGTACTGCGGGTAAGCAGGGAAACGCCTAATTCTTCCTCAAGCTGCTTGATGTTAAAACTCACTACTGCTTTGGTCAGCCCCAGCGTATGCGCCGCGCCGGTAAAACTGCCGGCTTCCACTACCGCCACAAATATCTCCAGACGTTGCATATTCAGCATGGATCTTCCTTATGAGCTTAGATTATTGTCAAAATAATTTAGACAGTGTAACTGCAAAACGTCGATTTATCTTTTTTTTTCTAACGGTATACTGCGCCCATTATGCTGTTTTTCATGAGAAATTTATGAGTTATCGGGTACGTGTCGCCAGCGTCTATCTGCTGGGTTTTTTCATCGATCTGGTCAACATGTTTATTGCCAACGTCGCCTATCCTGATATTGGCCGGCAGCTTAATGTGCCGGTTAGTCAGCTGGCGTGGGTGAGTAATGGCTATATTCTGGGATTAACGTTGGTTATTCCCCTGAGTAGTTGGCTGGCAAAACGCATGGGTTCAAAGCGCCTGTTTATCCTCTCACTGATTATTTTCATCATCGGCACCTGCGGTGTGTCCAGCGCTTCCCAGATTGAGCCACTCATTGCCTGGCGTGTGGTGCAGGGGTTGGGCGGGGGATTGCTGATCCCTGTTGGTCAGACAATGACTTATGCCCTTTATCGCAGTCATGAACGGGCAAAACTCTCTTCGGTCGTTATGCTGGTCGCCTTAATAGCGCCGGCGCTCTCTCCGGCCATCGGCGGCGTGCTAGTGGACAACGTCAGCTGGCGCTGGGTATTTTTAGCCAGTTTGCCTCTGGCGTTCGTCGCATTGATTCTTGCTGTTTGTTGGCTGAAGAGTGATGTGCGTGCCACCAGTGCCGAACGGCTGGATTTCAGCGGTCTCATCTCGGGCTGTCTGGCGCTGACTCTGATTCTGCTAGGCCTGACTTACATGGGCGAATCCGGTCGCCTGAGCTTGGGGGCGGCGTTACTGGGCTCTGCTATTGCGCTGATGTGCTGGTATGTACGCACTTCGTTACGTAAAACGCAACCGTTGCTCAACCTGCGTCTAATCCAGAAGCCGATGCTGCAAACCGCGATGCTGATCTATCAGCTTATTCCGGGCATTTTTACCGGCGTCAGCCTGATTGCGATGCTGTATTTGCAGGATCAGCTGGGGATGCATGCCACCCTAGTGGGCGCGATGATGTTTCCCTGGGCAATAGCCTCATTTACCGCTATCTCCCTCACTGGCAAAAAGTTTAATAAGGTCGGGCCGCGTCCGCTGTTTATCATTGGTTGTCTGGTGCAGGGGATCGGTATTGGATTATTACCTCTGATTGGCAGTGCCGATGACGTGTTTTTGGCGGCTGTCGCTTATGCGCTGATGGGATTCGGGGGCAGCCTGTGCAGCAGCACCGCGCAGAGTTCGGCGTTTATTCAGGTACACGATGCCGAGCTGGCGGATGCCAGCGCACTGTGGAACATCAACCGTCAGCTCAGTTTTTGTTTAGGCGTGACGTTAATCAGCTTATTACTGAACGTGTTACTCAATATGTCAGGTATTCAGCAAACTCAGGCTTATCATCTGTGCTTTGCACTGGCGGCCATCAGTGCTGTTATCCCCGTCTTACTCTGCTTACGGATAGCTAATAGCAGAGTCATTCTTATGCTTAATCAGGAGAAATGATGAATCCCTACTTTCAGGAAGTCTTAGATGCTCACGTATTGATCCGCCGTTGGCTCGGCGATGCCAGCAGCCCTGCCAAGGTGTGTGAAGATTTGTTGGCACGTTTTAGCCCGGCCTATTCCATGGTGACGCCAGACGGCGGCCAGCTTGATTACACGTCGCTAACTTCGTTTTTCCGTACGCAATGCGGCACAAAATCAGGGCTGGAGATTGAAATCGACAATATGCAATTGATTGCAGAGAGTACTACAGGAGCTACCGTGACTTATCAGGAGCGGCAGCAACTGCCAGGCCAGCACGCAACGCTACGCTTTTCGACTGTGGTGTTCGAGTTGGGGGAGGATAATCAGGTGATATGGCGTCATCTGCATGAAACAGCACTTCCTTTATAAGCATTCTCATTGGATTAATTTTCTTAAATCGGCTGGATGCTCAGGAAAGGGCATTCAGTTACAACACATGTTGCTTTATGCAAAGACGCAGAATTAAGTCGTATCAATATTAACAAGTATATTTTCTTTGGGGGCATTGGTGCAATTAAGCGCAATGCGTTAGAAAATGTGTGGGAACACTTCCTTTAACTGATTAATTAAGAACTCAAGTTAGATAAAGATCAATCAAAGTATGCTCGCACCTTGATAATCGGAAAACATTCTAGAATAAAAAACCAGCGGTTTTTATTGCATCATCGATTATATCGGTAGAAGAGTGTTCATTATCAGAAGTGGTTTATTTTGATATAACTCACGAGATAGATTGATTCTATTTTAAGCAAGATTAATTAGAGAGCCTTATCGCGTTTAAGCGCGATAAGGCTCTCTTTCTAAGATTAGCGGTTATTGCAGCTACCCTGTCACTAACACAGATAAACGTGACTATGTTTTTATTGGAAATAAAAGAGCGTCGCTCACATCACCATAAAGTGTCTTTTTTGTTGGATGTAAAGTGCCCAGAAAGATATAGTTGCCAGTATTGCAGTAATAATGACCAGAAGCCAAGCTTTCTGATACCCAAAACTCTGAATAAAAGAACCCATGATTACATACGTTGGCATAAGGCCAATATTTCTAATTGTTAGCAATATACTGCTTATTCGCCCACGATGGCTGGCTGGGGATTGGTTAGCTATATATATTCCTTCTTTTGTTATGAGCAAAACTTCTGCTGCAGATAGGAAGAACCATGCGAAAAACTGCATAGGAATACTGGAGCATGAAACCACTAGGGTGTAACCCACAACGAATAGTGCACCTGCAATTGACAGACTACTCAGTTCACTATGACTGGATGTCACCTTCATTAGAAGTGGGGTGATAAACACTACGATAAGACTAGCAAAAGTCATTAACTGACCAAACAAAATAGCACCTGACTTATCAAATATATGGCTGTAGTAGAGTGGACTGGTCATAGTCATTTGGTTCAAAATAAACCAAAGTATAGTGCATAATAGTCCAAAAACGATCAGGCGTGGTCGTTCTTTAAATATTGACCAGACATTACCGTTGGTATTTTTTTCAAGCTCAGAAACATTTTCTTGACAGTCAGTATTTATAGCATTGTCTCTGACATAAAATGCGACTAAAAGTATTCCTGTCAATAGTGCAAGACCCTCTCCCCAGTAAACCCATTCTGTGTAATTCCAAAATAAATAACCAGCAATAACGGGACCCACACCTGAGCCAAGATTGTAGGCTAGGTAGCTTAACGACATAACAGCATCGCGATTTTGAGGATTGGAATGGTCGGCAACGAGTGCATTACTTGCTGGTAACGCTACACCGATGAAAAAATATCCTATACATAGCAGTGCCGGAGAAATGAAGTGATTTTCAGCAAAAAAACCACACGTAATGATAACAACAGCCCCAAGCAGTTCTCCTATGATCATAATATTTTTATGTCCATAGGCATCTGACAATTTTCCCCCTATGAGGCTTCCTAGCATATAAGCGCCGGTGATTATCATCACGATAGTGCCTGCAACTGAAGTCGAGTAATCTTGCTTTTGTGTTAAAAGAAGTACCATAAAAGGGATAATAAAATTCCCCAACCCCAAAATAAATTTGGCGATAGCAATGAAATAAATATCTCTTGGTAAACCTTTGTACATTGAAAACATTTTGTCCAATTTTTTAAGCATAATTACTCTCCATTTCCCCATGGTATTAAAGTACCTAAATTATTATTTAGTTAAAGTATTTAACTGTTAATTATTTTGGTGGAAATAAATTCTTATCTTACAAAGAAACGAGGGGGATATATCATGGCATATATCTGATGTTATTTTCCAAATTTTCAATTCATTATTAGATATATCTAAATAATTCATTATAAAACATAAGGTAGGAATTAAATTGATTTTTCTATTTTATTTTTATTTCCCAATGAAATTTATGGAGGTTATTTTTCAGCACCCAATATATTGATTTAAACTAAAAATAATCTCTATAAGTCAATGAGAGTATAATTTTTTGAGTTAAATTAATTAGATAAACTATTTTCATTGTTACTATAATGGATAACCCGATTTTTCGCCTGTTTTTATGAAATCACAGATAACACTTTCTGAGCCTGAACTAATTACATTGCAAGAACTTGCTTTGAATCACCCACACTGGGCATCCGTACGCGAGGAACGGGTGCCAGAGGAGGCTACAATGGAGTATGAGCAAAATACTTTATTGGACGGTTATGGCGATCAATTTGCAATTAATTTTTTTTGAACACTACACTGTAACGCGTTGATAAGCCGGACAGCCTGACGACTCAACGGGACAAGGTGATCCGTTTTCATTTTCATGCCGCGCTCAGAAAAGCGAACTCCTTTGATGGGTTGCCTTGTGGCGGGAATTTTCCACACCGCATTATCAAGGTCGATTTCCTGCCAGCGGGCAAATCTCAACTCACTGGAACGGACAAACGTCAGCAGTGCCAGTTCTACCGCAATCTTGGTCAGCATGCGCCCGCGATAAACAGACAATCGGTTCAGGAAATCCGGTAAATCTTCATGAGGCAGGGCAGGGTGATGGCGTGATTTTACGGTGGAAAGTGCGCCAGCCATATCACTGGCAGAGCTGGATTCGAGAATATCATTCTGGACGGCATAGCGCATGATGGCGGTAACACGCTGACGCAACCGCTGGGCGATATTGTGTTTACCTGCATCATCAATCATTTTGATGGGGGCTAAAAGCTGGCTGGTTCTTAGCGTGGTAATGTTGAGCTTGCCAATCTGCGGGAAAATGTACTGTTCAAGGCTGCGCAGCACTGTTTGGCTATGTCTGTCACTCCAGCGTTTGTTACTGGCGTGCCATTCACGGGCGATGTGTTCAAAGGTATGTGTGATTTTCGATGGCGAGGCAGTGCCTTTTTTCTCGGCTTTGGGATCGATGCCCTGTGCCATCAGCTTTTTGGCTTCATCCCGTCTGGCGCGGGCATCGGCTAACGATACTGCCGGATAGACACCGAATGCCAGACGGTCTTCTTTCTTATCGGTCGGGCGGTAATACTTCATCCGCTAGTATTTCGAGCCGCGTGACGAGACTTCTAAATAAAGGCCCCCGCCATCGGCGAGTTTGTAGTTTTTTCTTTGGGCTTTGCAGTTTCGATTTGTCGTGCGTTTAGTTTCATTATTAAGGGCATTCCTTTAATCGAACGGTAAATGCCCCGAATTATGCCCTTCGCTGCATCTTGATTGCAACAGACGAAACTAGATCTAAAAATAAGAATGGATGTTGATTTTGCTGGATTTAGCAGGAATTGTTTTACTGGGCTGGACTTCACTGGAAGTTGAAGTGGTGCCCGGAGGCGGAATCGAACCACCGACACGGGGATTTTCAATCCCCTGCTCTACCGACTGAGCTATCCGGGCTAACGGGGACGCATTAAACAGTATTCACTCCAATCCGTCAACGACTTTCTTTATAAATTCATTCAGGCGCTTTTAATTTGCACAATTGGTTGTAAATATAAACAAAAATGGAGAGGGAAACGCCTCTCCATCGCTTATTTTAACGATTATTTATCGGCGATAACTTTTTTGTGCGTTATTCACTTTCATCAAATAACGGCGTGATTCAGCTGATGGGTGTTTATTGGTCAGCATTTCATAAACATCACCCGGTGCCATTGTGTTGATAATTTGAGCAGCTTTTTTCTTATCGCTGGAAAATATCCTTAATACACTACCTGCGCCACCATTGTATGCGGTAATAACCGCATAGCGACGAGAAGTGGCGTTTTGGATTTCACCTAAATAAATATTCTGTAAAATCGCTAGATAAGCCGTACCTGCATCAATGTTGTTTTCAGGATCAAAAAGATAGTTACGGTCTGGCTGGCCCGATTTACCCTGCATCTTGAATACATCCCGCCCCGCAGTATGCTGTATTACCTGCATTAGCCCCAGTGCATCGGAACGACTGACGGCGTAAGGGTTAAAGCTGGATTCTGTCTGCATAATGGCAAGGATCAGCGATTCATCAATACCATATTTAACCGCAGCTTTGCGGACAATAGGCAGATATTTATGAGCGCGTTTATCCAGATGATTAGGAACTAATGTCATCGTGACAGACCAAATCACATGCAGTCCTGACTGACGGCGTTGTAATTTATTCTGGAGCAGGTAATCGGCAAAATGGTTTGCGCGCCATTCCCAGCGAATTGGCTCACCGGTATTATCCAGAACCTGTCCGTAAAGAAAGGGTTCTTTGCTGATCTGAATATTATTTGCGTCAGAGTAAAGGTCGACAGACCCCGGATCATCCCCCATTAATAAGGTGGTGACAATGGCTTTGCGTAAATGCTCATTTGGCTCAATGGGTGATATTGTTTCAACAGTAATGGTTCCGGCTTCGAAATTAATATGGCTGCGGGTTTTATATTGATCTGTGTATTTTACGTAATCTTTAGGGCCTGCAATTAAAACTTCATGTAATCCCCAGATATTTTCAATATCATGAGCGAATTGCCCCATTAAGATATCAAATCCATTCGTGTCTTTTATGTATTCTTCTTTATATTCAATGTCTTGTTTACTTGAGCAGGAAATCAGAAGTGGGGTGAGCAGGAGCAGTGCCAGCAGTTTTTTCATTGTACGATGCCGTTGGATATTAGGATAAATTCCCATTTATTGGGTGATTTTTAAATATCCTGATTCACCCAATAAATAGCAGATATTAAAAGTTATTTTTCTGGTGGGGTATAACCGTCGATTTTAATATCTTTCCCTTCAAACAAGAATTTCACCATTTCCTGTTCGAGCAATTTGCGATCTTCCGGATTCATCGTATTCAGTTTCTTTTCGTTAATCAGCATAGTCTGTTTGCTCATCCATTTCTGCCAGGCTTCTTTGGAAATTTCATTGAAAATACGCTTACCTAATTCTCCCGGATAGAACTGAAAATCCTGGCCTTCGGCTTCTTGTTGCAAAAAAGTACAAAAAATAGTTCTGCTCATGATAAATCCTCAAATGTCGTTATGGAGCAAAAAATAATGGCGCACAAAATATGGGTTAAGTTTATCCCAACTGCTGCAAAAGATACTCAACGGGAGCTGCCAGTCCAATTGTTGCTGGCTGGCGTAAGTTATACCAAAGTCCCTTACTTTCATCCATGCAGGAATCAAAAGATAATATATTGATTTTAATGGGTACAATATCCAGATGAAAATGACTGAATGTGTGGCGAAATGCAGTGAGTTGCTCAGGTTGACTGTGCGAGATCCCTGAATCCTCCAGCCACTGCTTGAGCGAGTTTTCATCAGTAAATTGCGGGAATGCAAATAATCCGCCCCAGATACCGGAAAGCGGGCGTTGTTCCAACCAGACAGTATCGTCATGCTGCATCAATAAAAAATATGCTGTTTTTTCAGGGATGGTCTGTTTCGGTTTTTTACCCGGATAATTGGCCCAGCTGTGGTTAGCATAGGCTATACAGCCTGCATTAAGGGGACAAATCTCACATTTTGGTTTGCTGCGGGTACATACCATTGCACCCAAATCCATCATCGCCTGGTTAAAATATTCAACACCCAGCGCAGGTGTAACGCGGGTACTGATGTCCCATAGCCGATTTTCTACATCTTTTTTACCCGGCCAGCCATCAATAGCATAGCAGCGAGCCAGAACACGTTTCACATTACCATCAAGGATTGGGAAATGCTTGCCCTGAGAGAGAGAAAGAATAGCGCCTGCGGTAGAGCGGCCTACACCGGGTAATGCGACGACTTCATCAAAGGTGGTCGGGAATTTTCCGCGATGTAATTCAACCACCTGCTGAGCGGCTTTATGTAAATTACGGGCACGTGCGTAATAGCCCAGACCAGTCCACAGATGAAGAACTTCATCCAATGGAGCCGCCGCCAGTGAGGCGACATCAGGAAAACGTGAAAGAAACTTCTGGAAATAAGGTATGACTGTCGCAACCTGCGTCTGTTGCAGCATCACTTCTGAAAGCCAGACGTGATAGGATGTTTTTTCCAGCTGCCACGGCAGGGTTTTGCGACCATAACGGTGATACCACTCAAGTACCGCCTGTGAAAATTGCTCGGCTTCCATCATTAGAATAATTGTCTTTATATCTGATAATCGTTTCGTGAACAGGATTGCAACATAGTGTAACCTCAGTGTAAACCCGAACTTTGTTTCGAAGCACCACACAATTTAACATTAAAGTTGTGCTTATGAGCACTGAACTTGATAAACTCAGCCATCTTTGCATAATTGCGCTCTCTTTAGGCAATCCTGTGGCACATAACGTCCCGGAAGCCGGAGCAAAAGCCTTTAAAACTGATAGAAAGTACCAATAGACAGTACCATGATAAATAACGTAATTTCACCGGAATATGATGAAAATGGCAGGGCTTTGCGCCGTGTCCGCAGTTTTGTGCGTCGGCAGGGGCGATTAACGGCTCGTCAGCAGCATGCACTTGATAATGTGTGGCCAAATATGGGTGTGGATTATCAGCCTGAGCTGCAAGATATGGCACAATTGTTTGGCCGTGACGCACCTGTTGTGCTGGAAATTGGTTTTGGCATGGGGGCATCTCTGGTCACGATGGCAAGCCAGAATCCGGAGAAGAATTTTTTCGGAATTGAAGTTCATGCTCCGGGAGTGGGTGCATGTCTGGCTTCCGCGGAAGATGAAAATATCAGCAATCTGCGTGTAATGTGCCACGATGCGATTGAAGTACTGGAAAATATGATCCCTGAACAGGGGCTGGAAATGGTTCAGTTATTCTTCCCTGATCCGTGGCATAAAGCGCGGCATAATAAGCGCCGTATTGTACAGCCTGCTTTTGCCCAGATGATCAGAAATAAACTGAAAATCGGTGGTGTATTCCATATGGCAACCGACTGGCAGCCATATGCTGAACATATGTTGGAAGTGATGAGCGAAGCTGAAGGGTATCGCAACATTTCAGAAAGCAATGATTACGTACCACGTCCTGATTCACGTCCTGTCACAAAGTTTGAGATGCGCGGTCATCGTTTGGGGCATGGCGTATGGGATCTAATGTTTGAGAGGGTAAAATAATGGCTAAAAACCGTAGTCGCCGTCTGCGTAAAAAATTGCGTATTGATGAGTTTCAGGAATTAGGTTTTTCCGTCAAGTGGAACTTTCCGGCTGATACATCCGTCGAAGTCGTAGACAGCACGGTTGATGCGCTGATTGAGGAATTAATCGAGCCAAATGGTCTGGCACTGGATGCCAGCGGTTATTTGCAGTGGGAAGGTCTTGTCTGTTTACAGAAAATCGGTAAATGCACTGAAGAACACCGCCAACTGATTGATAAATGGCTGAAAGATCGCGGTATGGAAGAAGTTGCCACATCTGAATTATTTGATATGTGGTGGGATTGATTCGTAGTTGAATTAAGAATTATACAGGGCTCATTGAGAGCCCTTTTTTGTCTGGAGAAAAAGTGGTGAAAGTAAGGTTCTCTAATGCGTTGTTGGCAGATATCTTAGATGAAGTACGCCCTTTGATTGGCCAAGGAAAAGTAGCAGATTACATTCCTGCTCTGGCGGAAGTTCCGATAAATAATCTGGCAATGGCTATCTGTACGGTGGATGGTCAGGTCTTTAAAGCGGGAGATGCGGAAAAACGTTTCTCCATTCAGTCTGTTTCTAAGGTACTGAGCCTGACACTGGCAATGACACGCTATAAAGAAGAGGATATCTGGCAGCGAGTAGGCACAGAGCCTTCGGGGCAACCATTTAACTCACTGGTACAGTTGGAGCTGGAAAAAGGGATTCCCCGTAATCCTTTTATTAATGCCGGAGCATTGGTTATCTGTGATATGTTGCAATCACGCCTGAGTGCGCCGAAGCATAGAATGCTGGAGTTTGTGCGTAGTCTCACAGGGCAAAAAGATATTGGTTATGATGAGGTTGTTGCCCGTTCAGAAATGGAACACTCCAGCCGCAATGCAGCCATTGCTTACCTAATGAAGTCATTTGGCAATTTTGAAAATGATGTGCTCACAGTATTGCAAACTTATTTTCAGTATTGTGCGCTGAAAATGAATTGTGTTGAATTATCTCAATGCTTTATTTATCTGGCGAATAAAGGGCGGATGATCGATTCCGGTCAGCAAATTTTAAGCCTACGGCAAACCCGGCAGATTAATGCGCTAATGTTGACGTGTGGCATGTATGATGGTTCAGGAGAATTTGCTTTCAGGATCGGGATGCCCGGGAAATCAGGTGTCGGTGGGGGAATTGTCTGTGTTGTTCCGGGAGAGTTTACTGTGACAGTATGGTCGCCGGAACTGGATCGTGCGGGTAACTCTCTGGCCGGTTGTGCAGCACTGGAAAAATTGGCTGCCCGTATCGGACGCTCTATTTTTTAACTTGGAACATTAGCAGCTAATTGCAGTAGCTCTGAATAGAAGATAGAGGAGTGCAACGCTGAGGAGAACAGGAGAAGGTATGTTACGAAAAATTGTGGTTGCGGCATCACTGGTATTTGCTGTTCAGGCACAGGCTGGTTCAGAGTGCCGGACGACACTCAAAGATGACATTATTGTTACGGCCGACTCAGTGCAGATGATTGGGGAAAACAGGAGCCTGAAAATTCTGCCTGATGGCTCTGTCTTTCGTAATGGTAAAGCACTATCGCTGGATGCTGAACAACGCAGCAAAGCAAAACAGTTTCAGCAACTTACCCGACAGGATTTACCATGGGTGAAAAAAGAGGCTTTAAACCATCTTACTGATGCCCGTCAGGCGTTGGATAAAGTTGTTGCTGAAACGATGGGAAAGGATAGCAATATTCGTGTTCGTTTGACCCAGTTGGAATCTGGCCTGAATAAGCAAATTGATAAAGTATTGGAAACCCGTCCTGATGGTATTTTTTTCCATTATCAGGCAATCAAACAGATAGAAACGGAAGGGAAGGGGCTCATCCAACAGAGTTTGGGTGGGATATTACAGGACAGTATTAACGAAATGAGCCGTAAAACAAGCAATCAAAATGGTGACGGCAAACAGATGTTAATGTCTCTTCTCGGCGGGCTGGGAGGTATGCAGAATGGCTTTGAGGCAGAATGGAAAAAGCAGGAAAAAGAGCTGAAACGCTTTAAAGGAGAAGTGTGCGATAAAGCCAATAAACTGGAACAGTTGCGCACCAGCTTTTTGAATTCCATTAACTAAATCACAGTATTTCAGATCAAATAAGAATCATGATGAAATTGATTCTTATTTGATTGACATCCTACATTGGGCATCTAGAATGCAAATCACTTTTTATACACATGATTACTTCAGGTGCCCTAATGAAAAAAGTCCTGCCGATTATTTTAGCCTCAATATTTTCTGTTACTAGCCACTCAGCATTCAGCCAGCAATCGACAACATTTACGCCAAATTCAGTCATCACACAGTCTGGGGATTATCTCACGGTAAAACATCATTCCGGAGAAACTAAGGTTAAGAAAAATCCTGAGCGAGTGGTTTTATTTGACTTCGGTACTTACGATTCAATGGCCAAATTAGGGCTATCTGAGCGTGTTATTGCATTGCCGAAAGAAAGTTTGCCTGAATATGCGCGTAGTCACGTATCTGAAAAGATGCATGATGCCGGTGGGATGAAATCACCGGATTTAGAAAAACTGGCTGAAATCAAACCGGATTTAATTGTGATCACCGGGCGTCAGGATGATTTTTATGATCGTTTATCCCAAATTGCACCTACAGTGGATTTAAGTACGGATAATAAAAACTACCTGCCATCTGTTGAAAATAATCTGAAGTTATTAGGTGAACTGTTTGATAAACAAGATGCAGTAAAAGCACAGCAGGCTGGTTTAGAAAAAACGATAGCGACTGCGCAGGAAAAAGCAAAATCTGCAAATAATAAGGTGCTGGTTTTATTACATAATGCCGGCGAGTTATACCCGAATAATCAAACCGTTGTTTACAATGTGGTGAAAGCGCAGCGTGCTGAATTACCACCCAAATCAGATAACGATAAGAGCCGCCTTGTCACTGCGGAAATGATTGCTCAGGCAAATCCTGATGTCATCTTTATTATTGATCGCAGTAAAGCGATTGGAGCAGGGGAATTGACAAAAGCTCAGTTTGAAACCGTTCAGGTGAAATCAACCAACGCGTATAAAAATGGCAAGATAGTCTATCTGCAACCTGATTTATGGTATTTGTCTGGTGGCGGGATAGAGAGCCTGACGCATCAGGTGAATGCAATCGCTGATGCTCTGTAATCACACTGATTAAATGTGTTCATAAAATAAGGCAGCGCCTTGAGTTTCAGGCGCTGCCTTATTTTGGCAGAAGCTATTTTTACAGGAGCTATTTTTACAGAAGTAGTCCTATAAAAACGGCTCTACAAAAACATTTCTAATAACGAATTCAGGAATAATTTTCCGTGTTTCGTGATCTGCCAGTGTGTATCACTTTCAGTGATATAACCTTTTGCCAGCGCCGCGTCGATTTGTTGTCGAATAGCGCTTTCCGGTAACCCGGTAAAATGACTGAAATCCTGCCGAGGCATCGCTTCCAGCAAACGAAAACGGTTC
Organism: Xenorhabdus bharatensis; assembly: GCF_037996705.1. NCBI lineage: Bacteria > Pseudomonadati > Pseudomonadota > Gammaproteobacteria > Enterobacterales > Morganellaceae > Xenorhabdus > Xenorhabdus bharatensis. The sequence goes on from NZ_JBBMXG010000020.1 coordinate 20,360, forward strand.
ATGAAAAATTCAAATGGGCGATCATCATGCTCCACGTGATGTTGCTTATCCAGATAACGCCCTTGCATATAACCACGCGGATGCTTGGTTTTTACTGTGCGCAGAATACGCCCGTCTTCAAACGATATTTTTCCGTGTGCACCGCAGCCAATTCCCAGATAATCACCAAACCGCCAGTAGTTCAGATTATGCTGACATTGATAATCCTGTTTGGCGTATGCTGAGGTTTCATACTGTTGATAGCCAGCTTCTGTCAATAACTTATGCCCTTGAGAGAAAATATCCCACAGCGCATCATCATCCGGCAGAACTGGCGGGCGTGAGCCAAAACTGGTATTGGGTTCAATCGTCAGCTGATACCACGACAAATGAGGTGGTGAGAGTTCAATAGCCTGACGTAAATCGTTCAGAGCTTCAGCCAGTGTCTGGTTAGGCAGGCCATGCATCAAATCAAGGTTGAAACTACGCAGACCAAGACCATCCGCCAGACGTGCAGCTCGTTTCGCTTCTTCCGGGCCGTGGATGCGCCCTAAGCGGATAAGTTTATCGGAGCCAAAACTTTGTACACCGATTGAAATCCGGTTAATACCAGCCTGTTGATAGGCACTGAAACGGTCAGCTTCAACCGTTCCCGGATTCGCTTCCATAGTAATTTCTGCCTGCGGGGAGAGCGGTAGTAACTCCCTGACACCATCAAGCAGCCGTTGCATTCCTTCCGCACTGAGTAAACTGGGCGTACCTCCACCGATAAAGATAGTGGAGACTTCCCGCCCCTCAACCATTGGCAAATCATGGCGTAAATCTGTCAGTAGGTGTTCGACATACTCCTGATGTGGTACATCTCCCTTTAATGCATGTGAATTGAAATCACAATAAGGGCACTTCTGCACACACCAGGGAATATGAATATAAAGACTTAATGGTGGTAATTTAAGCATTACGCATGGCTTCCAACAGCATTTTTAAGGCTTGCCCACGATGTGAAACAGCACTTTTTTGTTCACGACTTAATTCTGCTGCTGTACAGTCAAACTCCGGTGCGAAGAAAACCGGATCATAACCAAAACCGCCATTACCCGCGGGTTTACGAGTAATGAAACCAGCCCAACGTCCGTGGAAGACCAGAGGAGTCGGATCTTCTGCATGACGTAAATAAACCAGAACACAATTGAATTGTGCCTGACGTTGGTCATCAGGCACATCGCTCATGGCTTCCAGTAGTTTTTCCAGATTATCCTGATCGGAGGCATCGGCTCCCGCATAACGAGCCGAATAAATACCGGGAGCACCACCGAGAGCATTGACTGATAGCCCTGAATCGTCAGCAATCGCGGGTAAACCGGTGACTGCCGCAGCATGACGGGCTTTAATGATGGCATTCTCAATAAAGGTCAGACCGGTTTCATCAGCAGAATCCACCCCTAATTCAGTCTGAGCGACGATATCTAAACCAAAGCCAGCCAGTAAATCAGCCAGCTCCCGGACTTTGCCAGCATTTCCTGTGGCAAGAACAACTTTCTGCATTGTTTCTATCCAATTAACTTATTATTTATTAACCAATTAAGCTCGGAATTAACCACGCTAAAACATCGGCACGGAGAGCATTTAGCGCATACAGGATCAGAATCACAACCATAGCTGAAAAATCCAAGCCTCCCATTGAAGGGATAATACGACGGATAGGTGCCATCAGTGGTTCTGTTAATTGGAGCAGAACGTAATCCACGGGGTTACGTCCCTGACTGATCCAGCTCAATAATGCACGTGCAATCACAAGCCAGAATACCAGTTTGCCTGCGGCAGTCAGCAGTTCAATTATTCCAAGAGGAAATAGCTGAACAAGAAATTGCCCTGTTGCTAACCAGTAAGGCAGCATCAGTTTGAGCATGACGAGAATGTAAGCAAAAACAACCGATGCTGTATCAATAGGGCCGATAGAGGGAAGAACCCTACGTAATGGGCGTACCACGGGTTGAGTGATTTTAACGATAAATTGTGAGAACGGATTGTAAAAATCGCAACGTACCCACTGCATCCAGACTCGAAGCAGTAAAACTGCGGTATATAAATCCAGAACTGTAAAAAAGAGAAAGTTTAAGAATTGCATGTAGCAGCCCTGATCAAATTATATTGGTTGTTTAAAATAATTTTTCCATTTCCTGTGCCCGGCGTATTGCTCCCTGCATAGCTTGGGATACAACTTCCGGCAGATGGTTTTCATAAAAAACACGTAATGCTTCGGCAGTTGTACCACCTTTAGATGTTACCTGTTCACGCAGGATAGAAAAAGGAAGTTCTGCCTGTGATTCAGCAAGTTTAGCTGAACCCATAGCCGTTTGCAGAACCAGTTCTCTGGCTGTTTGACTGTCGAAGCCCAGACGTTCTGCTTCCTGTTGCATCGATTCCATAAACAGGAAAAAATAAGCCGGAGCACTGCCGGCAACGGCAATAATATCATTAATACCATTTTCATCGTTTACCCAGCAGACTTTGCCGACACTGTTCATTAATATTTCAGCAAACTGGCGATCAGATTGATTGACCTGCTCAGGTGCGAACATGCCGCTGACCCCTAGCCCGATAAGCGAGGGAGTATTTGGCATGATGCGGATAATATTAAGATTTTCCTGCAAAAATGAGTAAAAACGGGAAAGAGGAATACCGGCGGCAATCGAAAGCACAAGTTTTTGCTCGAAATTGACCTGCGAATGCAAGGAACCACAAACTTCTTCCATCATTTGAGGCTTAACAGCCAAAACAATAACATCAGCTTCCCGGGCAGAGTGAATATTGTCACTCTGACTGTTGATGCCATATTTTTCTGCCAGAACATCACGGCGAATGGTATTGGGCGAGCAGACAGTTATCAGTTTGGCAGGATAGCCTTTTTTGATTAGCCCGGCGATGATGGCATGCGCCATATTTCCCGCACCGATAAAGGTGATTTTTCTATTTTCCATGAAGAAATCGTCTCTAATATTAATGAGTTAATGTTGAGATGTTAATTAACTTGCTGTAGACCCATACTCGCGGGCACCAAAAATGGCGGTTCCTATGCGAACTAAGGTTGAACCACAGGCAATAGCGGCTTCCATATCGTCAGTCATCCCCATAGAAAGTGTATCTATCCGTGGGTATTGTGCCTTTAATTTAATAAAAGCCTGCTCCATCCGACGAAAAATAGCGGTTTGCCGTTCATAATCTTCTTCTGGTGCGGGGATGGCCATCAGGCCACGCAATACCAGATTAGGTAGTAAATCAACTGTTGCAGCCAGTTCCTCAAGTTCCTCCAGAAGAATACCTGACTTACTGTTTTCTCCACTGATATTAATTTGAATAAGGACATTGAGCGGAGCCATGCTCTCAGGGCGTTGTTCACTTAGACGCTGGGCGATTTTCAATCGGTCGATAGTATGGCACCAGTCGAAATGTTCAGCTACCAAACGGCTTTTATTAGACTGTAAAGGGCCGATAAAGTGCCACACCAAATCGTTGTGGTTAGCGAACAGTTGAATTTTTTCAATCCCTTCCTGGACGTAATTCTCACCAAATTCCCTCTGGCCTGTAGTTATCGCTTTTGCGATGGCTTCCGCAGGTTTGGTTTTACTGACTGCAAGTAGCGTAATTTCTTCTGGAGAGCGCCCGCATTTCTGAGCTGCAAGGGCGATGTTGTTCCTGACATCGTGAAGATTTTGTTCGATATTGTGCATAAGAAACTCAGGAGATTAAAAAATGAATATGGAAAAGTTAGTGGCCCTTAGTGTAAAGCATAATGCCTCCGATCTGCATCTTTGTGTCGGGAAAGTACCAATTTTGCGGATCAATGATGTGTTATATCCGCAGACGCATCTGGCAGAGATTGATGATGATTTCATCAATACATGGAGCAAAGGCATATTATCTGAAGAACAACAGCGGCAATTGAGGATCACAGGACATGTTGATTTTGTGGTAGAAATGCCGAATAAAAGACGGCTCAGAGGGAATTTATTCTATCAGCAGGAGCACCTTTCATTGGTATTACGGTTAATTTCTGACAAGTGCCCGACCTTGGAGCAGCTATATGCACCAGAAATTATTCAGCGCCTTGTTTTACCGGAAGGAAAGGGACTGGCAGAAAATGGGTTGATATTAGTAACAGGTGCAACCGGAAGTGGTAAATCAACAACGTTATCAGCAATGATTAATACACTTAATAATCACGTAAGAAAACATATCATTACATTGGAAGACCCGATAGAGTTTGTTCACCTAAGCCGGAATTGCCTGATACAACAAAGGCAAATCGGGGAAAATGTGCCGGACTATCAGACTGCACTGAAAGGGGCGTTAAGGCAGGATCCTGATGTCATTCTGCTGGGAGAGTTGCGTGATAAAGAGACGATCCGGTTGGCACTGACAGCCGCCGAAACGGGTCATTTAGTTTTATCAACACTACATACCCGTGGAGCCATTCAGGCAATAGACCGTCTGGTGGATGTGTTTCCCGCAGATGAAAAAGGGTGGATATGCGCTCAACTGGCAGGCAGCTTAAAGGCCGTTATTGCCCAGCAATTGCTTCCTGCTAAAGATGGAGGGAGGGTCGCTATTTATGAAATTTTAGTCGTCAATCAGGCTGTCAGCCATTTGGTCAGGGAAGGGAAAAACCACCAGATAGCGACGTTAATGCAAACCGGCGCCGCCTGTGGAATGCAAACTTACGAGCAGAGCCGCCAACAGCGCAGATTATCGGGGTTGCTGGCGGAATAACTGGCAAACAAAATAGTGAAACAAATACCTGTGATTATCACTTCACTGTATTGTTGGCTTACGATTATAACGTATCAATTATTAATAATGTTGCTCAAACCAGCTTTCCAAAATGACGACAGCAGAAGTGGAATCAACTTTGCCTTTATCAAGAGCGCGATATCCGCCATGAGCAAATAAATGAGAGCGGGCTTCTACCGTTGTTAATCGTTCATCGTGCAGTTCAACCTGAACACCAAAGCGGCCATGTATACGATTAGCAAATTTTTTAGCCTGTGCAGTGACTGGCTGTTCTGTGCCATCCATATTGAGTGGCAGACCAACAATGACTAAATCTGGCTGCCATTCTTTGAGGAGCTTCTCAATCATATCCCAATTAGGAGAACCCTCTTTGGCTTTGAAAGAATCTAGTGCTCTGGCTGTGCCGGTTATTTCTTGTCCGATAGCAGCACCAATACTGCGGGTGCCGAAATCGAATGCGATCACTGTGCGGTTTTTCATCAGGCATGCCCTGCTTGTAATGCGAGATTGTGGATATTAATTCCCAATAAGGATGCAGCTTCACGCCAGCGGTCGGCAACGGGGGTATTGAAAATAATTGAGGGTTCAGCACTGACGGTAAGCCAGCTATTTTCCATAACTTCTTTTTCCAGTTGGCCCTTTTCCCAGCCGGCATACCCCAGTGTCATTAAAATATTTTCCGGCTGACGTGGAGTGCCTAATGCTTCGAGCATATCTTTGGAAGTCGTCACCATCGTCTCATCAGAGATTTGTATACTCGAGCTAAATCCAGACAGTGGTGTATGTAAAATAAAACCATGTTCTTCAGATAACGGCCCGCCTGCCATAACCGGACTGTTCAGATTGATGTTATCGTCTCGGTCTTCGGGGGAAATTTCTAATTTCTTCAGGATACCCTGAATAGAAACCTGAGCTATTGGCTTATTGATAATTAACCCCATCGCACCGTTTTGATCATGTTCGCAGATGTAAACGACAGAACGGTTGAAATAAGGATCAGTGAGCGAAGGCATAGCAATAAGGAAATGGTGCTGTAAATTCATGTTTTTTGATGATGATTTTTACGATAAATGAATAAAGTGGCCCACACAGTATGTGAGCCTATATAATAAATGGCAAATGCTACCAGGAAATGGAAGCTGTTTAGCCTATTATACCGTTTGTTTACCCAATCGTTTTTCAATTGCATCCATGAGCATACCCGTAACGGAGACCTCAGGGAAGGCCGCTTCTATTTCACGTGCACACGTTGGGCTAGTAACGTTGATTTCAGTCAGACGATCGCCAATGATATCAAGCCCGACAAAAATTAATCCTTTTTCTTTCAGTACAGGTGCGATAGCACGAGCAATTGCCCAGTCACTTTCTGACAGAGGCCGGGCTTCACCACGTCCGCCTGCTGCGAGGTTACCTCGCGTCTCACCTTGTGCCGGAATACGGGCGAGGCAGTAAGGGACAGGTTCACCGTCCACAACCAGTACTCGCTTATCTCCGTCCTTAATCGCTGGCAGGAAGTTTTGTGCCATGCAGAAACGGCTGCCATGCTCCGTCAGTGTTTCAATAATTACACCAATATTTGGGTCATCCTGTTTCAGACGGAAAATAGAAGCGCCACCCATGCCATCTAATGGTTTAAAAATAACATCGCCATGTTTTTGATGGAATTCACGCAGTGTGCTGGCGTTGCGTGTTACCAGCGTATCCGGCGTCAGTTCAGGGAACCATGCAGTAAACAGTTTTTCATTACAGTCACGCAGGCTTTGTGGCTTGTTAACGATCAGGCTTCCTTTAACTTCAGCCCGCTCCAGAATATAAGTGACGTAGATGAATTCAGTATCAAAAGGAGGGTCTTTGCGCATCAGGATAACATTCAGTGTATCAAGGGCAATATCCTGTTCACTACCAAACTGATACCACTGCTGAGGGTTTTCTTCCACAGTCAGCAAACGGGTGCGCGCACGGCCTTCCCCCTGATGCAGATAGAGATCATTCATCTCCATGTAATGGATTTCCCATCCGCGTTTCTGTGCTTCCAGCAGCATGGCAAAACTAGTATCTTTCTTAATATTGATGGATGAAATTGGATCCATCACTATACCGAGCTTGATCATTCTTTCTCCTTAACCCAGATCACCAAAACGAACTTGTAGTGCTGTAATTGCAGTGAGTGCCGTAGTTTCTGTCCGCAGGACACGAGGGCCTAACAGGATATCAGTAAATTGGTGATTTGCCGTCATTTCTATTTCTTCGGCGGATAATCCCCCTTCCGGGCCAATCAGTAAGCGCACTTTTTCCACTGGCAACGGGAGTGTATTGATACTTTGGCTGGCACGAGGGTGCAGATTTAATTTTAGGCTGTTATCGTTTTCTGCACACCATGCTTCAAGTGACATAACCGGTCGGATCTCAGGGATCTGGTTACGCCCGCATTGTTCACAGGCAGAAATTGCTATTTTTTTCCATTGTTGCAGCTTTTTTTCCAGCCTTTCCGCATCCAGCTTTACACCACAACGTTCAGAAAGTAATGGTGTGATCGTGTTAACGCCCAGCTCAACCGATTTTTGGATGGTGAATTCCATTTTTTCACCCCGGGACATAACCTGCCCCAGATGCAGATCTAATGGTGATTCGTGATCAGCCAACTCCCCTGCATGGATATATACTTTGACTGTTTTTTTACTGGCTTCTGTAATTTCTGCACTAAAAACCTGATTGCTTCCATCAAAGAGCTGCAACCGTTGCCCGTTACTCATTCTAAGTACACGGCCAACATGGTTGGCGGCATCATCACTAAGGTTAATTTCAGCTCCTACAGTGAGGGGAGTAGGGTGATAGATGCGGGGAATTCGCATATTTTTCTTTCCTTTTTTCTCCGGATAACCCCGGTATGGCATATGCTGCCATGATAAAGGAGCGCTGGTAGCCTAATCAAGTTGTCTATCCGGCGAAAAGACCTTGCGAGCCGGCTCGCATATTTATTTCATAATGGCAGTTTTAATGGATTTTTCATTGCTAATGACCTGTAGGAAAATTTAATATTCACCGTGTTCTGATTAACGTCAGAAAATAAATAAGGGATATCATTACAGGGATGTTATTTATGGAAGCTGTATTGAACATTTTCATGGATGGAAAAAGTCAGTGGTTCAATAATCCAGTTAATCTGAATGATATAATAATTTCATTTTTTTGCATTACTTTAGTTTTTTTAGCCATTATTGATATAAAAACTTATCAGTTACCGGATCTTTTCACTCAGCCTTTATTATGGTTTGGATTGGCATTTAATAGCGGTGATAATTTAATTCCGATCAAGAGTGCGATATATGGCGCCATATCAGGGTATTTATTTTTGTGGGTATTATATTGGTTATGTCGGTGTACTTTTAAGAAAGAGGGGGTTGGCTACGGTGATCTAAAGCTGGCTGCTGCAATAGGAGCATGGATTGGAATGGAGATGATCCCTGTGCTGATGCTTCTGTCTTCAATCTCCGGACTGTTGGGATTTGTGATTATTTGGTTGAAAAGGAAAAGTTATCCGGAATTTATTGCTTTTGGGCCTTATCTTTGTTTTTCTGCCATACTTTTGATGTTTTTTTATCGATTCGGGATTAATATTATTGAGCTTGTTCAAGTTTAGGTAATTCAACGTATCGGATATAGCCAGAAAACGATAGAAATATCACAGCCTAAAAGAGTGCACTATGACGCTAAAAATAACAGCATTATTGGAAAATCAGATTTTTGCACCTTATAAAGGAAGCTTAATCAATAAACAGGGATTAAGTTTATTAATTCAGGATCAGGAAAATACAATTCTTTTTGATACCGGACCAGATGGTAGTTTTATCGATAACGCAAAGAAGTTAAATATAGATTTATCGAATGTTTCTACAGTTATTGTTTCTCACGGTCACTTTGATCACTGTGGCGGTCTACCTTTTTTTTCGACGAATGCTAAAGTGATTTGTCACCCAGAGGTGAAAAATGAAAGATATTATGGGTGGTTAATAACGAAAAATAATGCTCTGAAATTTAAAATGTTATCCAGACAGGTTAATTATGATAATTTCGACACCTTTTTTTCAAAAGATGAAACTCACATTAATGATAGGTTTGTTTATTCAGGTGAAATTAAAAAAGAAGAAAATAAAAGTTATGGTGTGATTGCAGGTGAGAGTTATTCTCCTGATTTTGTCAAGGATGAAGGCGCTTTAATTTATAAATCTCGACACGGATTAATTATTTTTATTGGCTGTGGTCATCGGGGTGTTATTGATATGGTTGAGTTTTGCAAATCTATAACGGGTATCAATAAAGTCTATGCCATTATTGGTGGCTTACATTTACGTTATGCTTCTCCTTTTAAACTATTGAGTATCAGGCAATATATTAAAAAAGAAAATATACAGCATATTTATGCTTGCCACTGTAGTGGTCGGTGGGGAAGGTTATGGTTGCCGAATGCAAAGAATCTTTCTACTGGGCAATCGATTGAATTGGGTTAAAGTTGATTGGGAAATAAATGTGAGAATTGAAAAGTATGGAGAGAGCAGGATTAGAGCCTATAGTACACATTAATTACATGGTAGATGTTAAAAGCATCTAATGTATCGGGCTACTTTCTGCATACAATAGATGTTAAAAGCATCTAGTAGGCTGGGTAGCTCCTGTATACGCTAGACGTTGGAAGCATCTAGCTGGTTTAGGCTGTTCATCCTGCTTGCGCTAGACGTTGGAAGCATCTAGTTAGCTTTAAGCTGCCTACCTTACATAACCTAGACGTTAGAAGCATCTAATTATCTTAGGTTGGTTTGCTTATCTCTCCGTTGGAACCAAATCTAAATAAAGCGGGTTTTTTATTCAAGTGGATTTATTGCAGTATGGCTCATTGGTCACAACTTCAGTTTATAACTTAGTTATAAAAATAAAAAAATGACAAATATCACTTAATTTGAGAGTAATTTGTGTTTAATTGGTGGGTTTGTGTTTTTATATTTTTATTATAAATTTTGTTCGTATTTAAATATAAAGTATTAAAGGGATTTTGGAAATGATAATTTCATTTTTTGTTATAATGTTTTTGTCGGGAAATGATAATTTTAATAAAATACGGGTGCTACTATTCGTAACACCCATGATAATTTTAATTTATTGAGGCCACGTCATTTCGCCTTTCAGAACTTTTGCACTTAATTCAAGGCTGGATTCTTCCGCAAGGTTTGGATAATGTTTTTTCATCACTGAGATTAATGCTGCGGAATCTTTTGCTTTTGGTAATTCTTTTTCCAATGTAGCCAGATAATTTTGAGTAAAATTCACTGACTCTAATGTCATGGCTGTATGACCGACATAATGACCTGGTACCACAGTTTCAGGTTTCAGGTTTTTAATTTGATCTAATGTTTGCATCCAGTTCTGACGGGAGGATGTAGTCTGAGTGTCAGCAATCCATACATGAATATTCTCAGATACAGTAACACCACCAACAACTGCTTTTAATTTAGGAACCCATACGAAAGTACGATCTGCTGCTGGGCCATCTAAACCTTCAACAATCAATTTCTCACCGTCTACAGTGAAAGTATTTCCTTTCAATGGCTCAGGGACAATAATTTTTTTCGGAGCCTGATCTTGCAGAACGCCACCCCAATATGCCAGTTTACCGTCTTTGGTTTCATTGATCGCTTTAATTGTTTCTGGTGACGCGATCACTTTAGCTTCAGGGAAGGCTTCAGTGATCACATCAAGACCAAAGTAATAATCTGGATCAGATTGGCTGATGTAGATCGTCGTCAGTTTTTTCCCTGTCTTCCGGATCATTTTGACCAGTTCCTGAGCATCGCTTTTTCTGAATTGAGCATCAATCAGCACAACTTCATGTTCACCACTGATCACCTCAGAAGAGACCGGAAAAATGCTTTCTTCACCCGGATTATAAATATCCATTTTAAGTTCAGCGGCCTGAGCTAATGTTCCCATCCCTAATGAGAGCGCTGTGGCCAGAGCGGTATTTAATATTGTTTTATGTACTGTAGTCTTGTTAGCCATCATTGAATTCCTAAATGCTTATCTGCTTGAATGGCGCATATAATAGATTGCATACACCGATTGAAAAATCCCATAATTGGCAACTGTTTGTTGCATAAATCAATCGAATCAGCATGGGGATACAGAAACATAGATGGACAGGATCACAGCAGCACAGGTTTTTGTCACAATTGTTGAACAGGGTAGTTTGAGTGCAGCGGCAGAAAGGCTTGATATGTCACGGGCAATGGTGTCACGTTATTTGTCTGAAATGGAAAGATGGTCAGAGGTTCGTCTTTTACACCGTACAACCCGCCAAATCAGTCTGACATCAGCGGGAGAACAGGCTTATCAGCGAAGCCTTAAGTTGATAGAACTGGCGGAAGCGATGCCGGTTCAACAATCGGCAGGCGCTAAAACTCTGAAAGGAGAGCTGAGAGTAAGCTGTTCTCAGGCACTGGCAATTAGTGCATTATCGGTGGCTATCCCTGAATTTATGCGCAAGTATCCGCAAATTGCGGTGAGTCTGCAAATCAGTAATAAAGCGACTAAGTTGGTTGAAGAACGTATTGATTTAGCCATTCGCATTACCAATAATCTGGGACTGAATTTAATCGCTCGTCCGTTATCAACTTGCCATTCTGTTATTTGTGCCGCTCCTTCTTACTTAGTCGGAAAAAGACTTCCCCAGAAACCCGATGATTTGTCTATACATAATTGCCTGACTTATAACCTGTTTGAAAAAAATTTATGGTTATTTGAAAAACAGCATGAACAATATTCAGTTCCTGTCAGCGGTACGTTAAGTGCTGATGAATCAACGGTACTGATGGAAGCGGCTTTACAAGGAGCTGGTATTTCTATGCAGCCCTATTATTCCGTTTCACCCTATTTAAAGTCCGGTCAATTAATCGAATTATTGCCTGATTATCAGCCTCAGGCGATGGGGATTTATGGTATTTATGTCAGCCGTCAAAATATGCCCGCTACCTTACGGGCCTTATTGGATTTTCTGGTGGAGTGGTTTGATTCGTCTTCTCACTGGCAGCAATTAACGCTGAAAAGCTGATGCTAATTTCTGAGGAAATAGTTTAGCCTGTTGTTTTAAATGGCTAATGAATATTTCAACCGGCTCAGAAGATGGGCGATGGAGCGGCTTAATTAAACTAATGATAAAAGGAATTTCTATACTGAACGGCCGTATACAGAACCCCGTATTTTTATGTTGTGCTTTTTTATTCAGGTAGTCGAGAGCGGTCAGAGGATTGACAATCGATACTCCGATACCTTCACTAACCATGGCACATACTGATGATGCACTGTGGGTCTCCATGATCATCCTGCGTGAAATCTGATGTTCGTTAAATATCGCATCAATAAGCTTTCTGTAGCTGTCAGTGATAGAAAGGCTGATAAATGGCTGATCATGAAAATCTTCTGGTGTCAGTTGTGATTTTTGTGCAAGCGGGTGATTGTCCGGCATAACGCAGACTTCATTCAATGTCAGCAACGTTTCACGTGCGGTCCCGGCAGGTGTCTGCATATGTTCAGTTAAACCGATATCGTGGCGTTGTGCCGAAAGCCATTCTTCCAGTAGTGGAGATTCCTGTGGAATGATTGTCAGTTGTGCATCAGGATAAGATTGAATGAAACTGCGGCAGACTGTGGGCAATAAAGATTGTGAAAATACCGGCAAACAGGCGATAGATAACTGTGCATACTCAAATTGGCGAATACTGTCCGCTGCATTGAGTATCCTTTCCAGCCCATAATAGGATCGCTGAACTTCTTCAAATAACCTCAGCCCTTGCACAGTCGGGAATAAACGCCCTTTAATCCGATCAAACAATTTGAATTTTAACAACTGCTCCAGACGCGCCAGTTCACGGCTTACTGTTGGTTGTGAGGTTTTCAGTAAAACCGCAGCGTCAGTCAGGTTCCTTGTGGTCATTACGGCATGAAAAATTTCTATATGTCGCCATGAACAGGTGTGCATAGTGCTTCTCCTTTATTTGACTTAACGTTGCGGCTGTTTCACGGAAAAATGCCTGATGTTGGATAATATATAACGACATGTTTAAAAATAAAGCAAAACGATATCAAAAATGAATAGCCTTTAGCAAAATAGATATTTTTCTTCCTGCCTTTTTGCTGTCAATAATGAAGTATCTGCTGATTTAGTGAGAACGCTTCAATGACAATACCCGCTATGGCTGTTAATTCAGGTACTGCCACTTCAGGCAATAAGTTGACGCCAGAAAACCTGCTTGCTTTGCCCGCAAATTACGGAACACCATTGTGGGTTTATGACAGTGATATCATTATCAGACAAATTGGGAAGTTAAAGCAGTTTGATGTAATCCGGTTTGCACAGAAAGCCTGTTCTAATACGCATATTCTGCGCTTGATGAGAGAGCAGGGTATTAAAGTGGATTCGGTATCACTGGGCGAAATTGAACGCGCTCTTCATGCCGGGTTTCAGCCCGGACGTGATAAATCTGAAATTGTGTTCACCGCCGATCTTATTGATGAAGAGACGCTGGAGCGTGTCATTGAACTAGATATTCCTGTCAATGCCGGTTCCATGGATATGCTGGAACAGATTGGTCAGCGTCAGCCTGCACATCCGGTTTGGCTGAGAATTAACCCCGGATTCGGGCATGGTCATAGCCAGAAGACAAATACTGGCGGTGAAAATAGCAAACATGGGATCTGGTTTCAGGATTTGCCTTTAGCTCTTGAGAAAATTCATCAATACAACCTGAATCTGGTCGGTCTGCATATGCATATTGGTTCCGGCGTTGACTACCAGCATCTTGCGAATGTTTGTAATGCGATGGTGGAACAGGTTGTATCGTGTGGAGTCGATATTCAGGCAATTTCAGCAGGCGGAGGGTTGTCCATTCCCTATAAAAACGGTGAGGAAGCCGTGGATACTTGCCATTATTACAATTTATGGCATGAAGCCCGTCAGCGTATTGAACAGCACTTGGGGCACCATATTAAGCTGGAGATTGAACCCGGTCGTTTTTTGGTTGCTGAAGCCGGGATTTTGATGGCAGAAGTGAGAGCAGTAAAGTCAATGGGAAGCCGTCATTATGTGTTGGCTGATGCCGGTTTTAATGATTTGATGCGCCCGGCGATGTACGGCAGTTATCACCATATTTCTGTTTTATCTGAGAGCTGTGACGGAACCCACAGTGATATTGGGGAAAACAGCAGTCGTTCTTGCTTGAAAGAAACATTGGTAGCAGGGCCATTATGTGAATCAGGAGATGTTTTTACCCAGCTGGAAGGAGGGGAAGTCATCCCGCGCATGCTACCTGATATTTCAGTCGGTGATTATCTGATTTTTCATGATACCGGTGCTTATGGTGCATCTATGTCTTCAAACTATAATAGCCGGCCTTTGATCCCGGAAGTACTGTTTGTTGAGGGGCAACCTCGTTTAATTCGTCGGCGACAGACAATACAGGAATTGTTATCACTGGAAGAAGTGTAAAAAAAAACGGGGCTGTGATGTGCCCCGCTTTGTTCTTATTACTTAATTGACTGTATCAGCATTAGGCTGCTTTGGTTTGTTTGTCCGCTTTTATTGTTGCATGAGGTATAGAGAATGCGTCTGCTTCAAATTCATCAACATTGATTGAACGCAGTCTGCTGGTTTCCGCTCGCTTCAGAATATCAGCTTCTTCTTTGGTGATCTTATTATCAGATAATGCTTTTTCAGCTAACTGATCCAGACGTGTAAAGCTCAGGTTTTTGCCTGCTTCGCGGCTCAGGCGAGCATGAATAGGCTCTGCGGCAATGATGTCATGCAGAGCTTCTTCCAGTAATCCATGAGGATTGTGCTCGCTTGGTGTCAGATACTGGCCACGACCAATCCGATCACGGGTTGCAGAAGGTGTTTGTAATATCTGAGCCAGTTTGTGATCCAGTTTATCCGTTGGAGCAGTGCGTGAACGACCCAGTGGGAAGACAATGCCTCGCATTAAACCCGCTACCAGACGGTTAGGGAAATTGCGCAGCAGATCATTTAGAGCCAGTTCCGCCTGATACAGAGCATCTTCTACCGCCCATTGTACCAGTGGTAAGTCTTCTTTCTGGCGTCCCTCATCTTCATAGCGTTTTAACGTCGCACTAGCCAGGAAGATTTGGCTCAGAATATCGCCCAGACGGGCTGAGATACGCTCACGGCGTTTCAGGCTGCCACCCAATACACCCATGGAAACATCAGACATCAGAGCAAGGTTGGCACTCAGACGATTGATGAGCTGATAGTAACGGCGGGTCGCATCATTAACAGGTGTGCTGCTTGTTCTGCCATTAGTGATACCTAACCAGAGGCTGCGCAGGGTATTGCTGGCAACATGCCCGAGGTGACCAAACAACGCTTTATCAAATGCTTTGACATCATTTTTTTCAGCCGCAGCTATTTCAGCCAGTACATAAGGATGGCAACGAATTGCGCCCTGACCAAAGATAATCATGCTACGGGTCAGGATATTCGCACCTTCGACGGTAATGGCGATAGGTGCGCCCTGATAAGCACGGGCTAAAAAGTTAGATGGGCCAAGACAGATACCTTTACCACCAGCAATATCCATAGCATCAATGACTGCACGCTGACCTCTGTGGGTACAGTGGTATTTCACGATGGCTGACAGAACAGCAGGTTTCTCGCCCAGCATAATGCCACTTGTGATCATCGTTGCGGCTGCATCCATCAGATAAGCGTTACCGGCAATGCGGGCCAGTGGCTCTTCAATACCTTCCATTTTACCGATAGGCAGTTTGAACTGACGGCGAATATAGGAGTAAGCTCCGGTAGCCATAGCTATACTTTTCAGACCGCCAGTTGCGTTAGATGGCAGAGTGATACCACGGCCAACTGACAGGCACTCAACCAGCATACGCCAACCTTGCCCCGCCATTTTCGGCCCACCAATAATATAATCGATAGGAACGAAAATATCCTGACCACGGGTCGGTCCATTCTGGAATGGGATATTCAGTGGGAAGTGGCGATGACCGATTTCAACACCCGGGGTATTGGTTGGGATAAGAGCACAGGTAATGCCCAGAGATTCAGTCTCACCCAGTAAATGGTCCGGGTCATACAATTTGAATGCCAGCCCCAGTACAGTCGCGATAGGTGCAAGAGTGATGTAGCGTTTATTCCAGTTCAGGCGCATACCAAGAACTTGTTCACCCTGCCATTCGCCCATACAGACGACACCGGTATCCGGAATTGCACCGGCATCAGAACCCGCTTCCGGGCTGGTCAGAGCAAAACAGGGGATTTCTTCACCACGGGCAAGACCGGGCAGGTAATGTTTTTTCTGCTCATCGGTACCATAGTGCTGTAATAATTCACCCGGGCCTAAGGAGTTAGGTACGCCGACAGTGATCGCCAGAATACCGGAGACACCAGACAGTTTTTGTAGCACTTGTGATTGGGCGTAGGCTGAGAATTCCAGACCGCCATACTCTTTCTTGATGATCATCGCAAAGAAGCGATGTTCTTTCAGGTAAGCCCAAAGTTCTGGAGGCAAGTCAGCTAATTCGTGGCTGATTTGGAAATCATTTGCCATACGGCAGGCTTCTTCCACAGGGCCATCAATGAATGCCTGTTCTTCAGCAGTGAGTTGGGGTTTCGGGTAATTGTGCAATTTTTTCCAGTCAGGATTGCCACGGAACAAATCACCTTCCCACCATGTTGTACCTGCATCAATGGCTTCTTTCTCTGTTCTGGACATGCTTGGCATAACTTTACGGAATGCTTTCAGGCCGGGAGCGGAGAATAAAGAGATTCGGGTCGGGGTGAAAACAAGAGGGAACAGGATAATAGCGAGTGGTAGCAGTAGCCAGTAGCTCCATAAGCCGGTAACACCCATAATGAATGTATAGGCAATAAGCAGCAGGCTGCTAACAGTCAGGCTGACTTTGCGGTAACAAAGCCCGCCAATCAAGGCTAAAAATAAGATGATACTGAGGACGGTCATAGTAAAACTCCTGTAAATCTCAGGTTGAGTTGTCAGAGGTCTGACCTGTTGTGATGTTCTTCTTTTTTAGATGAGGAAAAGACTTTTATCAATATATTTACATCTTAATTACAATCTAGCTCACAAAGTGATTGCCGTTTTTGCTGTGATAGTTTCATCGGAATGTAATGACATCTTCTTTCAGGAGGGGGAATCCGTTACACTCAATAACTGTTGTTGTTAATCCCGAAGACCTTTCCTTTCAGGAGTATGAGCCCCATGTATCAAGATCTGATCCGCAGTGAATTATCTGAAGCCGTAGAGACACTGACCAACTTCCTCAACGATAATGCCAATATTGATGCCATTCAAAAAGCGGCGGTTTTGTTGGCAGATTCATTTAAGGCGGGAGGAAAAGTACTTTCTTGCGGCAATGGCGGTTCACATTGTGATGCCATGCATTTTGCGGAAGAGTTGACAGGCCGTTATCGTGAAAACCGCCCGGGATACCCTGGTATCGCTATTTCTGATCCCAGCCATCTCTCCTGTGTGAGTAATGATTTTGGCTATGATTATGTGTTTTCCCGCTATCTTGAAGCTGTTGGTCAGCAAGGTGATGTGCTGCTCGGAATTTCAACCTCAGGTAATTCCGGTAATATTATTAAGGCAATTGAAGCTGCTCGTGCGAAAGGGATGAAAGTGATCACCCTGACCGGTAAAGATGGCGGCAAAATGGCAGGAACAGCGGATGTTGAAATTCGTGTGCCTCATTTTGGTTACGCGGATCGTATTCAGGAAATTCATATCAAAGTTATCCATATTTTGATTCAGTTAATTGAAAAAGAGATGGAAAAAGCTTGATTACACAGTGTTAACAGAAATCAGCGTTAACAGGAGTCAGGTTCGGTTTAGAGGTAGGCAATGTGTGAATTACTTGGCATGAGTGCCAATGTGCCAACGGATATCATTTTCAGTTTGAGTGGTCTGATCCAGCGAGGCGGGAATACAGGCCCTCACAGGGACGGCTGGGGAATTACTTTCTATGAAGGTCTTGGATATCGAGCCTTCAAAGATCACCAGCCCTGTTATCATTCTCCTGTTGCCCGTTTTATTCAGGGCTATCCGATTAAATCAGAGGCTATTATTGCCCATATTCGTCAGGCTAACCGTGGCAATGTATCCCTTGTGAATACTCATCCGTTTACCCGCGAATTATGGGGAAGATACTGGACTTATGCTCATAATGGCCAATTGAAAGGGCATCGTAACCTGAAAACGGGAAATTATCGTCCGGTTGGTGAAACTGACAGTGAATGGGCATTTTGCTGGATACTGCATCAGTTGTCGGTGAAATATCCTAAACGGCCTTCTAACTGGCCAGCGGTATTCCGTTTCATCGCATCACTGGCAGATGAGCTTCGGGAAAAAGGCGTTTTCAATATGCTGCTCTCTGACGGGCGATTTATGCTGGCTTATTGCTCGACACAATTACACTGGATTACCCGTCGTTCACCTTTTGGTAAAGCGAAATTGCTTGATCAGGATATTGAAATTGATTTTCAGGAACATACGCAACCTGATGATGTGGTATCCGTGATTGCAACTTTGCCTTTAACGCATAACGAAGACTGGCATAAAATTGAACCGGGAAGTTATGCATTATTTCACCTTGGTGAACGCATAGTCTGATGGAGTTGGGCTGGTAGGTTGAGTTACCTGATTTAAAACATATTGTCCTCTGATGACTTTAACAGTTGCAGGTGTGCTATGTTGAACGAAATATTCATAAGCAGGCTGCAACTGTTCCCAAAATGGGTAGTTGACGTTATTGTGATGGCGTCTCATATTTGATGACGTCATCCTGAAGGGGTAAATGTCAACTTTAATTTCTCGTTGTCCACGATGAAGCGCACTCTCTGCATATCGGTATATTTCATCCATATAAAGATTGGTCATGGCATAGCAGCCAATAGATTTACATGCACCATGGATCATTAAATTCTTGCCGGAATAACCCCGGTATTTATCAAATTGATTGGGAAACCCTATATTAATGGCTCGGTAGTAGCTGCTGTCGGGTTTTAACTGTTTCAGGCTGACATGGTAAAAACCTTCCGGGCTTTTTAAGTCCCCTTTCAGGGTCTTAGGGCCAAGCCCTCCGGAGTAATTACAGATAGGATATTGCCGGGTTAATTGATAATGGCCTGTGCTGTTTTTGGTGTAGAGTTCAAGTACTTTTTCTTCTTTGAATATTTGAATGAAGATATCAGAGCCGAGCTGTTTTAATGATGATTTTTCACTTAATTGTTTACTGCCTAATAACAAGTCCTGAGCCTGCGTAAATGCTGGTACACTAACGAGAAGCCAGCTAAGCGAAAAATAAAGAATATTTTTTTTCATAATATAACCACCTAAGAAGGTAATAACTTAATGACATCCTGCGATTGAGGTTATCATGTCGTGGCAATATGCTGAGTAAATATAACAACGATATTTTACACCCATAAAAGAACAGTCTGGTTAAAAAGCCCTCCGTAGTAGGGAAAAGTGATGATTGTGCTCGGCTTTATCGAGTAGTTAACGGTTCAGCAGAGAAATTATTCTTATTTGCTTGAGCTAAATCACTCGATTAGTCAGACAGCGTTTGGGGGAAATGTTAGAATCGTTGCTGGCGAAACTTAAGAGAATATTGTAACGATTATCGGCATGAATAACTTGAGATATATGCCGCTCAAGCTGTTTTTTATTACTGAAGTCGCTGCATCACCCCGCGGGAATACCACAGGGTGAGGTGTAGCATATGATTTAACTGATAAACTTGTGCAAATCTTATGATTAAAATTAAAAAAGGACTCGACCTCCCGATAGCAGGAGCGCCTGCCCAAGTTATAGAAGATGGTCCGACAATTCGCCATGTCGCTTTATTAGGCGAAGAATATGTTGGAATGCGTCCTTCTATGCTGGTTAAGGAAGGTGAGCATGTTAAAAAAGGGCAAATTCTTTTTGAAGATAAAAAGAATCCAGGGGTAGTATTTACCAGTCCCGCAAGTGGGAAAGTTGTCACCATCGGACGTGGAGAGCGCCGTGTACTGCAATCTGTTGTGATTGAGGTGAATGGTGACGAACAAATAACGTTTGATCGTTATGAGCGTACAGAACTTGCAGGGCTGACTCGTGAACAGGTAGAAAAAAACCTGCTTTCATCAGGAATGTGGACGGCATTACGTACACGTCCTTTCAGTCGTTCTCCTGTCCCAGGCTCCACACCAAAGGCAATCTTTGTGACGGCAATTGATACTCAGCCACTGGCGGCTGACCCGTCTGTTGTTATTGCAACACAAGAAGAGGCTTTTGTTGATGGTCTGAATGTTCTGTCAAAACTGACAGAAGGAAAAATCCACGTTTGCCACGGCGCGGGGAAAATTCCGGCATCGGGGAACAACCCTCAAATTACTTACAGCCAGTTTGTCGGGCCGCATCCGGCCGGATTGGTTGGCACACATATTCATTTTATTGAACCGGTCAGTGCTCAAAAAGCAGTATGGCATCTCGGGTATCAGGATGTTATTGCTATCGGTAAGCTATTCACCACCGGTGAACTGTACACTGATCGCGTCATTTCTCTGGCAGGGCCTCAGGTTAAAACACCGCGTCTGGTGCGTTCCCGTCTGGGGGTTGACTTGCTGGAACTGACTCACGGGCAGCTGAAAGAGGGTGAAAACCGTATTATTTCAGGTTCAGTACTGTGTGGCGCTAAATCAGATGAAGCTCATCATTATCTGGGTCGTTTCCACACTCTGGTATCTGTTCTGTCTGAAGGCCGTGAGAAAGAGTTGTTTGGCTGGATCGCTCCCGGTACGAATAAATTCTCCATTACCCGTACCACTATCGGTCATTTCCTGAAAAAGAAACGGTTTGCTTTCTCAACTTCCACAAATGGCGGAGACCGTTCCATGGTGCCAATCGGCAACTACGAGCGGGTAATGCCATTGGATATCATGGCTACTCACTTGCTTCGTGATCTGCTGGCTGGGGACACTGACGGTTCTCAGGCTCTGGGTTGTCTGGAGTTAGATGAAGAAGATTTGGCACTGTGTACTTATGTTTGCCCGGGTAAATATGAGTATGGTCCGGTACTGCGTGAAGTGCTGACTAAGATTGAGCAGGAAGGGTAATTCATGGGCCTGAAAAATTATTTTGAAAAAGTAGAACATCACTTTGAGGCCGGTGGCAAGCTGGAAAAATATTATCCTCTCTATGAGGCAGTGAGCACCGTCTTTTACACGCCGGGCACAGTGACAAAAGGGAAAACTCACGTTCGTGATGCCATCGATCTCAAGCGTATGATGATTCTGGTATGGATGTCTGTTTTTCCGGCGATGTTCTGGGGTATGTATAACGTCGGAAATCAGGCGATACCAGCCCTGACTCATCTATACAGCGGAGAGGCATTACAGCAGGTTCTGGCTTCAGACTGGCATTATATGCTGGCTCAGTATCTTGGTGCATCACTGACACCGGATGCAGGGTGGGGCAGCAAAATGCTGTTGGGCGCAACCTATTTCCTGCCAATTTATGCGGTTGTTTTTATTGTTGGTGGTTTTTGGGAAGTTTTATTTGCCATTATCCGCAAACATGAAATCAACGAAGGCTTTTTTGTCAGCTCTATTCTGTTCGCTCTGATTGTTCCGCCAACGCTGCCATTATGGCAGGCGGCACTGGGTATTACGTTTGGTGTTGTTGTCGCAAAAGAAATTTTTGGCGGAACCGGGCGTAACTTCCTTAACCCGGCACTGGCAGGCCGTGCTTTCCTGTTCTTTGCGTATCCTGCGCAAATTTCGGGTGATCTGGTCTGGACTGCGGCTGATGGTTTTTCCGGTGCAACTCCGCTGTCTCAGTGGGCGAATGCAGGCCAGCACGCTCTGATGAACACCATTTCAGGCCAGCCTGTAACATGGATGGATGCTTTCCTTGGTAACATCCCGGGCTCAGTGGGTGAAGTTTCCACTCTGATGATTTTCATCGGTGGTGCCATCATTCTGTTTGCCCGCATCGCTTCATGGCGCATTGTTGCCGGTGTTATGCTAGGTATGATTGCCATGTCTTATCTGTTCAATGCGATTGGTTCAGATACTAACCCGATGTTTGCTATGCCATGGTACTGGCACATGGTTCTGGGTGGTTTCGCATTTGGCATGATCTTTATGGCTACAGACCCGGTATCCGCTGCATTTACGGATAAAGGTAAATGGGCATACGGCATTCTGATCGGGGTCATGTGTATTCTGATCCGAGTTGTGAACCCAGCTTACCCAGAAGGGATGATGTTGGCGATTCTGTTCGCTAACCTGTTCGCGCCACTGTTCGATTATCTGGTCGTGCAGGCCAATATTAAGCGGAGAAAAGCCCGTGGCTAATGATAAACCAAAAAATAATGACAGCATCGGCAGAACGTTTCTCGTTGTTTTTGTGCTGTGCCTTGTATGTTCGATTGTCGTTGCTGGTTCAGCCGTAGGTTTGAAAGCGCAGCAGCAGGAGCAGAAACTGCTGGATAAGCAGCGCAATATTCTGGATGTTGCCGGTTTGCTGAAGCCAGACATGACAACAGCAGCAATTAAAGAAGTGTATGACAGCCGTATTCAACCTGAATTGCTTAATCTGAAAACGGCAACACTTGAAAAAAGTGATGGTAAGTTTGACCTGAATAATGCTTTGCGCAGTGATGAAACCAGTATCGCTTTATCATCGAAACAGGATTTGGCAAAAATCCGCCGTCGCGCTGATATGGCCGAAATCTATCTGGTCAAAGATGAGCAGGGTAAAACCACTGAGCTGGTATTGCCAATCTACGGTTCAGGTTTGTGGTCAATGATGTATGCGTTTATTTCTATTGATGTGGATGGCGTAACATCTCGCGGTATTACTTACTATTCTCACGGCGAAACGCCGGGTCTGGGTGGTGAAGTTGATAATCCACAATGGCGTAAGCAATGGGTTGGTAAAAAACTGTATAACCCGGAAGGTGCTCCGGCGATTAAAATCGTTCGTGGTGGAGCCGGTAATAATCCTTACGGTGTAGATGGTTTGTCCGGAGCGACTCTGACTTCCAACGGTGTTCAGCATATGTTTGATTTCTGGTTGGGTGATAACGGTTTTGGTCCGTTCCTGAAAAAAGTACGCGAGGGAGCCCTGAAAGATGGCTGATAGCAAAGAGATAAAACGCGTCCTGCTTGGGCCGTTGTTTGATAATAACCCGATAGCATTGCAGGTTTTGGGGGTATGTTCAGCATTGGCTGTAACAACCAAGCTGGAAACTGCGCTGGTAATGACGATTGCTGTAACACTGGTAACAGCATTCTCTAACTTCTTTATTTCATTGATTCGTAACTACATTCCGGGCAGTGTGCGAATCATCGTACAGATGGCGATCATCGCCTCGCTGGTTATTGTGGTAGACCAGATTTTACAGGCGTATGCCTATGAAATCTCAAAACAGTTATCTGTGTTTGTTGGCCTTATCATCACTAACTGTATCGTAATGGGCCGCGCAGAAGCCTATGCCATGAAAGCACCACCGGTGGAAAGTTTTATGGATGGTATCGGTAACGGTTTGGGCTACGGTGTCATTCTGTTGCTGGTGGGTTTTTTGCGCGAGCTGTTTGGCTCAGGAAAGCTGTTGGGCATTACAGTGATGGAATCCATCAAGAATGGCGGTTGGTATCAGCCTAATGGCTTGTTCCTGCTGGCACCAAGTGCATTCTTCATCATTGGTATGCTGATTTGGGGTCTGCGGACTCTGAAGCCTGAGCAGGTTGATAAGGAGTAACAGGCAACATGGAACATTATATTAGTTTGTTTGTCCGTGCCGTCTTTATCGAGAATATGGCGTTATCCTTCTTTCTCGGTATGTGTACTTTTCTGGCGGTATCCAAAAACGTAAAAACCGCGTTTGGTTTGGGCGTTGCCGTCACGGTTGTTCTGGGGATTTCGGTTCCTGCCAACAACCTTGTTTACAATCTGGTACTTCGTGATGGTGCGCTGATTGATGGCGTTGACCTGAGTTTCCTGAATTTCATTACCTTTATCGGTGTGATTGCCGCACTGGTACAGATACTGGAAATGATCCTCGACCGCTACGTTCCTGCCCTTTACAACGCATTAGGGATTTTCCTGCCGTTGATTACGGTAAACTGTGCGATTTTTGGTGGTGTTTCTTTCATGGCCCAGCGCGACTATAACTTCAGCGAATCCATCGTATATGGTTTCGGTTCAGGTATGGGCTGGATGCTGGCGATTGTCCTGATGGCCGCAATCCGTGAAAAAATGAAATATGCGGATGTTCCGGCAGGTTTGAAAGGACTGGGGATCACCTTTATTACCACCGGGCTGATGGCATTGGGCTTTATGTCCTTCTCCGGCGTGCAGCTCTAAAGGCGGGAAGAATTCATGGATATAATCATTCTAGGCGTAGTAATGTTTACCCTGATTGTGTTGGCACTGACAGCAATGATTTTGTTTGCAAAATCGAAGCTGGTGAACACCGGGGATATTAAAGTTGAAGTCAACGGCGATGAGGATAAAAGCTTTACTGCTCCTGCCGGTGACAAGTTATTGGGTATGCTGGCTAATCAGGGGATTTTCGTTTCCTCCGCTTGTGGTGGCGGCGGCTCTTGTGGTCAGTGCCGTGTAAAAATCAAGGACGGTGGCGGTGACATCCTGCCTACCGAACTGTCTCACATTAACAAGCGCGAAGCGAAAGAAGGCTGCCGTCTGGCATGTCAGGTTAATGTTAAGCAAGACCTGAAAATTGAATTGCCGGAAGAAATATTCGGCGTTAAAAAATGGGAATGTGAAGTTATCTCTAACGATAATAAAGCGACTTTCATTAAGGAATTGAAACTGAAAATTCCTGATGGGGAAGTTGTACCATTCCGTGCGGGTGGTTACATTCAGATAGAATGTCCTCCACATGTTGCCCGCTATTCTGATTTTGATGTACCGGATGAGTACCGCGAAGACTGGGATAAATTTAACCTGTTCCGCTATGTTTCTGAAGTGACTGAACCAACTGTTCGTGCCTATTCTATGGCGAACTATCCGGAAGAACACGGCGTCATTATGCTGAACGTGCGTATCGCAACGCCACCACCAAGAAACCCTGATGTAGTACCGGGTATCATGTCTTCCTATATCTGGTCACTGAAAGCGGGTGATAAAGTCACGATTTCCGGCCCATTCGGTGAATTCTTCGCGAAAGATACTGATGCAGAGATGGTCTTTATCGGTGGTGGTGCAGGTATGGCACCTATGCGTTCGCATATCTTTGATCAGCTGAGAAGACTGAGCTCCAAGCGTAAGATCACTTTCTGGTATGGTGCTCGTTCTAAGCGCGAAATGTTCTATACCGAAGATTTTGACCAGTTAGCGGCAGAGAATGAGAACTTCACATGGCACGTGGCATTGTCTGATGCGCTGCCGGAAGATAACTGGGATGGTTACACAGGCTTTATCCACAATGTCCTGTATGAAAACTATCTGAAAGACCATCCAGCACCGGAAGATTGTGAATTCTATATGTGTGGGCCTCCGGTGATGAACGCAGCAGTCATTAAGATGCTGAAAGATCTTGGTGTAGAAGATGAAAACATCCTGCTGGATGATTTCGGTGGCTGATGATTTGAATCAGGCCATGATATATATCCCCACAATGGCAGTAAATTGTGCGGGTATATAACACTTTGATTTAACGATAAGCGCCCACATTTTGTGGGCGCTGACGATTCAGAAAGAGTAAGTTATGTTGAATAAAAAAATTATCAACTGGGGTGTAATGCTGCTGATGGCTGTGTTGTTGTCAGCATGTGGTGGCCCTGAACAGCAGAATCTGAGTGGGCAAACGATGGGGACTTATTACTCCGTCAAATATGTTGCTGATTCATCAGTTCCCTCTCCGGAAAACATGCAAAAAGAGATTGATCGTTTACTGGAAGAAGTAAACGACCAGATGTCCACTTACCGGCCAAATTCTGAATTGAGTCGTTTTAATCAAAGCCGTGAGGTAAATACGCCTTTTCCGGTATCGGCAGCCACTGCCAAGGTTGTTAAAGAAGCTATCCGCATTAATAAGCTGACGGATGGTGCGCTGGATGTCACTGTCGGGCCATTAGTGAATCTGTGGGGTTTCGGGCCGGAAGGGCGCGTAACGAAGGCACCAACAGAGGATGAGCTGGCAACACGTCGTGCATGGATAGGTATCGATAAGCTATCTGTTGAAGGTAATAATCTGATTAAATCCATTCCTGAGTTGTATGTTGATCTTTCTTCCATTGCCAAAGGCTATGGCGTTGATGTCGTGGCAGAATATCTGGCTTCTCAGAATATCGGTAATTACATGGTTGATATTGGTGGTGAAGTCCGCACATCCGGTAATAATGGAAAAGGGACACCTTGGCGGATTGCAATTGAAAAACCCTCCGATAGCGGCATGACGCAAAGTGCTCAGGAAATTATTGCGCCGGGGAATATGGCTGTAGCAACATCAGGTGATTATCGTAACTATTTTGAACAGAATGGCGTACGTTATTCTCACACGATTAACCCTAAAACAGGCCGACCTATTGCACACAATCTGGTTTCAATCACGGTTATTGCTCCGAGCTGTATGAGTGCCGATGGTTTTTCTACCGGAATAGATGTACTGGGACCGGAAAAGGGAATGGAAATGGCTGAGAAGCTGAACATTCCGGTCTTTATGATTGTCAAAACTAAAGATGGTTTTGAAGAGCGTTATAGCCCGGCTTTTAAGCGCTATTTACAACAGAAAGACGATTTACAACAGAAGAAATAAGAGGGAAGGTTATGGAAGTCTTTATCGCAGCCTTTATCTTTTTCCTGCTGGCCTTTGCGGGAATGGCGTTAGGTTATATTTTTAAACGCAAAAGCATTCAGGGGAGTTGCGGCGGTTTGGGAAGCATTGGTGTTGAGAAAGTTTGTGATTGCCCTGAACCCTGTGATGCCCGTAAAAAGCGCGAAGCAAGAGAAGCTGCTCGCCTTGCTCAGTTAGAGAAAAACCGCATTCTTTGATGTACTTTCGTTTTTCAAATTAATTGAGAAATGGAATTTGAAGTAATTTGAAATAGCCCGCTGCCAGAAAAAGCAGCGGGTTTTATTTTTTTATAGTGTATTAAGAGGGTGACACCGTTTATGAGCCTGCTGTAAGTAACTTTTTACCGAACTCATGGAGATCCCAAGATCTTTTGCTACTTCTTTATAGTGCATCCCTTGCAACTGAGTCAGCAGAAATGCCTGCCTGACTTTTATTGGTAGCTTATCAAGCGTGCTGTCTATCCTTTCTAATTGCTCCAGCAGTACAAGCTGGTGTTCTGTTGGATAGGAGGTGTTTTTCGGCACGGTACTGATATAGTCCAAATAATTCTCTTCGAGCTTTTTCCGGCGGTAATAATTAGCGATAGTTCTGCGGGCGATGGTAATTAAAAACGCTTTGGGATAACGGATCTCAGCCATATCCGGATATTGCATCAATTTGATAAAAACATCATGGGTGAGATCTTCTGCATGGTTGAGACTGGCACAGTTCTGTTTGATCCAGCTCAACAGCCATTCGTGATATTCGTTATAAAGCTGACGGGCTAGTTCATTGTGTCCGAATGTGCTTTTTTGCACAGCCATGTGATATTGCCTGAATGAATAAATTTGATAATGATTATTATTTTTATTTATTGATGGAAGTCAATAGCAGATTGTATTAATAACCCTCTTAAAAATTAAGAGGGTATATTGCATGAGGGTTTAATACTAGTCAGAACTGCTGTGAAATACTGAGTTTATAGTTGCGGCCAATACCTGCACCAGCTTCTCCTAAGTACGAGCGGTAATCACGGTTGAACAGATTATCGACAGTAATGCGCGCTTCAAAACCTTGTATGAAATGTGGCTGCCAGCTGGCAAACAAGCCGTGTAGGGCATAACCTGCGGTTTTTGCCAGTGACCACTCTTTCGCTTTTGGATCGCCATCTGCAGGTGAACGGTCTTGTTTGCGGATGAAGTCGCCTTTCCAGCCCATCTTCATTTGTAAGAGTGGTATTTTAAACCCGAGCGTAGAGCGCAATGAAGTTGGAGGTATTTGATCCCACCATGTTTTATGTCCTATCCATGGGTCGCGCGGTGAAGTATCGCGCTGTCCACGCATAGTGGAGTAAGATAATTTACCAAACAGGGTCTGGCTATCGTAGAAAGTTTCTATTTCTAGTCCTTCTATGGTATAGCCGGGTAGATTGCGATGATTCGCTAATGGCTTTCCACATGTATCACGTAAACCATTTTTGCCGTGTTCTTCACAATAAATTCCACGTCTTTTGAAAATTTCATCTTTTCCCCGATTACGGAATAGCGTAGTACGGATTTGTAAGCTGTCATTCTCAAGCATCAGATTATCGTAATCAAGTATGGCCCCAAGTCGTATCCCGGTCATTTTTTCAGTATCTAGGTTGCGGCTGGAACCAGGGACGCTGGAGTCATTTGATTGAACTTCATACTGCTCATCTACTAGTGGTGCTCTCCATGTGTGGCTGATATCTGCAAACAGTGAGAGATTCTGATTGGTTTTCCACATTAAGCCCAGATGAGGTGTCCAGCCAGCATAAGTGACACTGCTGTAGTCATGGTTGGCTTCAGGGGATTTATTGTTAAAACGTGGAGCCTTATTCTCTTCGCCTGTATTTTTCACATGATCGTAGCGCACCCCCGGTGTCACTGTGATGTCCCCCAGTTTCAGAGAGTCTTGCATATACAGGCTGTAGGTATGCTGAGTACCTGCTGGCATATAGTACGGCTGATAATAGCCGTAATTATATTCAGCATTTTCTTGTATATTTTTACTTTTGCTTTTATTGAACATTAACACGTTGCGTTGATTTTTATGCCATTTGGCTCCAATCATTAGCTCATGTTCAATATTTCCGGTTGAGAATATGCTTTTATTATTGATATCAGAGAGAATATCTGTGTAATCAACCCAGCTTTTCTGTCCCATAGAAGAGGCATAATTACCGGAGACATCTGCCGGACGGCGATCATTTTGTTTAGTCTTCGAATAGGTGTTAGTTAGCGTCAGATTCAGCCAAAGGTTTTCTTCCGGTGCAATATTCCATTTGACGCTATAATTTTGATCTGTCTGATCACGAAAGACCAGTTTTCTTTGCCATGCACCATCCCAGCCATATTTTTCTACTTCCCATTCTGACGGAACATTCATTTTATCCCGCTTCGCCGCCCATGGTTTCCAACCATCCGACTCGGTACGCATAGCCGATAAACTAATAGTATTTGAATCATTAGGATAGAAATTGGTTTTCAATAAATAGGAAGTTTGGTTGTTTTGTGAAAACTCAAAACGTGTCCCATCGGGGCGCTTGATATTATGGCCATCACGTTTACTGAAATACAGCAAGCCATCCGCGTAGCCATACGGATCTCTGCCATATAAAGCAGCACTATTGATCCATTGTCTGTCATTGGTATGGAAGCTTTGCTTAATAAAACCACCCCAATCCTCATCAGGGCGCAATAAATCGCTGGCATCTTTGGTTACAACTTTAATCGAGCCACCAAATCCACCATTGCCGTTCAATATATTGTGTGGCCCTTTATCCACATCAATGCGTTTGATTAACTCCGGCTCAATGAAGATAGATCCCTGACGATATTTCTCAAATCCTTTTGGGGCATCATCCAGTGTCACTTTGACATCTTCTTGCTCCCCCATTCCCCAGATATTTAATGTCTGTCCTCCGGGGCGTACTGAACCGGACATCGAAACGCCGGGGAGCTGCCCGAGCAGCTCAGCAATATTATCCGCCTGAGTACGGTCAATATCTTCCTTTTTGAGCGCTGAACTACCCGCACTGGTACTGTTACGAGTGCTTCCCACAACAGAAAGTGTTGATAACTGCATCACCTCATTTTTCTTTTCTGGCTTTTGGTCAGAAGGATTTTCAGTCGCCGAAACTGAGCCGGAAAATGCGGTTCCCAGCACCAGAGTGCCAGAAAATGTTCCGTTTAAAATTTTTCGGATAAAAGTTGCGATTGGGCGTTTTCCTAAATTTTGACTATTATTTGCCATAAATTTCCCGAAATATGTCTGTATGAAATATTGCATTGCTATAAGTCACCTAAGAGAGCAAATCGGGCAGATAAAAATGAGAATTATTTTTATCGGCAAGGTTTACGACAAAGAGCTTATGGATGTTATGGCATAGAAAGCCAGTACACTCATTTGCAAGGTTATTTCCGTAAGTGCAAGGGGTTAGTCAATGAAAAAGATTCTTAGTGCTCTGTTTCTGGTTGGAATTGTGGCATTCATTGCGGGCTGTGATGATGCAGCTAAAAAAGCGGAAGATTCAACTAAACCGGTTGAAGATAGTGCAACACAAATGAAGACGGATTCAGAGCAACACAACTTGGATACAAAGGAAAAGCCACAGGGAACGCAAGACGATGCTAATCATGAAGACCAGAAAGCGGTAGATAATTCGAAGGACGTCCAGAGTAGCACGGGGAGTTCGACTGAGAAAATCATAAGTCAACTGCCATCCAAAACGGAAGATTTAAAGAATGACATCACGAAATCTGTTAATGACGCAGCTGATCAGCTGAAAAATAAAACAGGGGAAATACAGCAGCAGGCGACGGATAAAATTAATCAGCTTACAGATGATGCAAAATCGAAATCGAAAGAAATAAAGTCCGAGACAGATAAAAAAACGGATGATTTAATTAATAAACTTAAGGGTGATGAGGGTAAGAAAGAAGAAGGTTAATGCCTTTCTTCTTTCGGATTGCTTCTTGGAATCCATTGAATATAGTTTGTTAGTTGAGATCAGAAAGGGCACTCCGGCAAAGAGTGCTCTTGTTTTTTAACATTTTCGCCACTATTTTTACTATTCCATTCTTCTGTTCGTCATTATTTTTTAGGATATAACAATGAAAATAAAACACAGTTTAGGAAGACAAGACCCTGAATTAATTCAGCATGCTTTCAATGTCCGCAAGTACGTTTTCACGGATGAGCAAGGGTTTGCTGATGAAATTGATATTGATGAATATGATGATGTTGCCCTGCATGTTGTGGTATTTGATGCTGAAAATCCTATAGCCGTTTTAAGAGCCGTTCCACAGCACAACAATATACTCAAAGTGGGGCGTGTTGCTGTTTTGAAAGACTATCGGGGTCAGGGAATTGGCCGTCTGGTAATGGAATATATTGAGAGTTATGCCCGCAAAAATGGGGTGGCAACGATGAGTTTATCCTCACAATGTCATGCTCAGCCATTTTATGAAAGCCTTGGTTATCAAACCAAAGGTGAAATTTACATGGAAGACGGAGCAGAGCATATTTTTATGGAATTAGATTTGTTGTAACCAGCATATGTAATACAGGGAAGTAGCGAATAAATAACTACTTTCCTGTATTAATAATCGATCTTTCAATAAGCATTAATTTGTCGATGAACGGCTTAGTTCTGACTTTCGGGCGGGAGCACCATTAGCGACATAGTATTTTGCCTGACTGCGGGGCAGAGGCGTATTTCCCCGAATGTTATCCGCAATTTTCTCTGCCATCATAATCGTTGTGGCGTTCAGATTACCGGTAATGATTTCCGGCATAATAGAAGCGTCAATGACCCGTAAATTCTCAACGCCATGTACACGCCCCTGACCATCAACCACCGCCATCTCATCAAGCCCCATTTTGCAGCTACAGGATGGATGAAAAGCGGTTTCAGCACGTTCACGAATAAAAGCATCCAGTTGATCATCTGTCTGAATATCAACACCGGGGCTTATTTCCCGACCACAATAGGGGGCGAGAGCAGGTTGTGCCATAATTTCCCGCGTGATGCGGATAGCATCGCGGAACTCTTGCCAGTCCTGTTCGGTAGACATGTAGTTAAACAGAATACTGGGATGCTGGCGTGGATCACGGGATTTGATTTTTACGTGACCGCGACTTGGGGAACGCATCGAGCCAACATGAGCCTGAAAACCATGCTCGTTGACTGCGTTGCTGCCGTTGTAGTTAATGGCTACCGGAAGAAAATGAAACTGAATATTGGGCCAGTCAAATTTTTCACTGGTACGGATAAAGCCACCGGCTTCAAACTGATTGCTGGCACCCACTCCTGTCCCCTTAAATAACCATTCTGCGCCAATCATGGGCTGGTTGTACCATTTGAGAGAAGGGTAAAGAGAAACAGGTTTGAGGCACTCATATTGCAGATACATCTCAAGATGATCCTGAAGATTTTGCCCGACTCCCGGCAGAATATGTACCGCAGGAATTGATAGTTCTTGCAGAACGTCCTCAGGGCCAATCCCTGAACGTTGTAAAATCTGTGGAGAAGCTATTGCGCCGGCACAAAGTAACACTTCTTTTTGGGCGGTGGCCTGCGTTAATGCGGAATTATTACCCTGATAGAAAGTCACTCCAACTGCGGTTTTATCTTTAAATGTGATCGTATCCGTTAAGGCGTGGGTGATAATGGTCAGGTTAGCCCTCTGTCTGGCCTGATCCAGATAACCGCGGGCAGTGCTGGCACGACGGCCTTTGGGAGTAACAGTGCGATCCATTGGGCCAAAGCCTTCCTGCTGGTAACCGTTCAGATCATCAGTAGCCGGATAACCCGCCTGAATACCCGCTTTCACCATTGCATGGAAAAGCTCATTATTGCCGGCTTTTGGCGTTGTCACGCTGACGGGGCCATCTGCGCCATGATAATCGTTCTGACCGATATCCCGTGATTCCGCTTTGCGGAAATAAGGCAGGCAATCAAGGTACGACCAGTCTTCCAGACCCGGCTGTTTTGCCCAGTGGTCAAAATCCAGCGCGTTGCCACGGATATAACACATGCCGTTGATCAGTGATGAGCCTCCTAACCCTTTGCCTCGCCCGCATTCCATACGGCGGTTATTCATATAGGGTTCAGGATCGGTTTCATACGCCCAGTTATAACGGGTTCCCTGCAAGGGATATGCCAGCGCCGCCGGCATTTGAGTGCGAAAGTCAAATCGATAATCAGGTCCGCCGGCTTCCAGCAGCAGGACAGTGATATTCGGATCTTCCGTTAAACGAGTTGCAAGCACATTACCCGCTGAACCAGCACCGATAATAATGTAGTCAAATACCATTGTTATCTCCTCTGTTTCAGTCATTATTTAAAATAGTGATTCAAAATCACCCAGTTCAACCTGCACAGATTTAGTCTGTGTGTAATGTTGCAGTGTGACTAATCCGTTTTCACGACCGACACCGGAATGTTTATAGCCGCCGACAGGCATCACAGCCGGAGATTCCCCCCAAGTGTTGATCCAGCAAATCCCTGCTTCCAGCTGGTGGATTACTCGATGGGCACGGGAGAGATCGTTTGTCACCACTCCGGCGGCGAGGCCGTAATCCGTGTTGTTAGCACGGGCAATGACTTCATCTTCTGTTTCATAGGCCAGAATAGACATCACCGGGCCGAAAATTTCTTCCCGTGCAATAAGCATGTCATCTGTGCAGTTTGTGAAGACGGTTGGTGCAACAAATGCCCCTTTCGACAGTTCACCGTCCATCAGGCGTTGACCACCATACAGCAACCGAGCGCCCGCATTTTTTCCGCTCTCTATATAGCGCAGAACTGATTCCATATGGGGGAAACTCACCAGAGGGCCGAAATTGGTATTCAGATCGAGAGGGGAACCCACGCGGATCCGTTTAACGCGCTCCATTATTTTATTTTCAAAATCAGGAAGCAGTGCTTTCGGGATAAAAACACGTGTGCCGTTAGTACAGACCTGACCAGAGCTGAAATAGTTAGCCATCATGGCAATATCGGCAGCCCGATCCAGATTGGCATCATCAAAAATAATCAGCGGAGATTTTCCACCCAGTTCCATTGTCACTTCTTTCAGTGTTGAACCGGATGCATTGGCCATCACTTTTTTACCGGTAGTAATTCCGCCGGTAAAAGACATTTTGGCAATTTTCGGATGGACAGCCAGATAATGGCCCGCTTCATGTCCCATACCTGTCAGTACGTTAAATACACCATCCGGCAGACCCGCTTCGGTATAAATTTCAGCAAGTTTCAGGGCGGTGAGGGATGTCACTTCACTGGGTTTGAAAATCATGGCATTACCGGCTGCCAGAGCGGGCGCTGATTTCCACAGTGCAATCTGGATTGGGTAGTTCCATGCCCCGATACCTGCCACGATACCCAGCGGTTCTCGCCGTGTATAAACAAAAGAGGATTCACGCAATGGAATTTGCTGGCCTTCGAGTGCCGGGATCAGGCCCGCATAATATTCCAGAACATCGGCACCGGTAACGATATCAACCTGTTGGGTTTCAGAGAGGGGTTTACCGGTATCCAGCGTTTCCAGTTCAGCCAGTTCATTATTGCGTTCACGCAGAATATCAACGGCTTTCAGCAAGATCCGGGAGCGTTCTGTCGCCGTCATTGCCGCCCAGATTTTCTGCCCTTTTTGCGCGCTCTCCACTGCCCGTTGAACATCCTGTTCAGTCGCAGACTGTAATTGTGCAATGATTTCACCATTAGCCGGATTGACAGCATCAAAAATATTTTTATCAGGATGGGTACTGTCAACATATGCACCGTGGATATAAAGTTTTTGTAAACCAAAACGGGTCATGGGTTCTCCTTAGGCCAGAATTCAGGAAGGGGGTCATCTGAGTTTCTGTTCGATGTAATCGAAAGTAATAATGAATGCGCTTTCTACGTCAAAAGGTTTGCTGCTTAAGGCACTTCTCAGCCAGATGCCGTCAATCAGCGCTGCCAGCCCCTGCGCTGCAAGCTGTGCTTCTCTTCTGGGCAAAGCCCTGCTGAATTCGACACAGATATTGGAATATA
This sequence comes from Xenorhabdus bharatensis, assembly GCF_037996705.1. Taxonomy (NCBI): domain Bacteria; kingdom Pseudomonadati; phylum Pseudomonadota; class Gammaproteobacteria; order Enterobacterales; family Morganellaceae; genus Xenorhabdus; species Xenorhabdus bharatensis. Next base: position 55,074 of record NZ_JBBMXG010000020.1, read on the forward strand.
GCCGACGTTTGTTGACTTGCTGTAAGCGGTATAAACTGGGTTGATGCATACTGCTTGCCCAAAAAGCCAGCCAGGTTTTCATAGCTGCACTATTGATCTGACTGGTGTCAAAATTTCCTTCAATGATGGCTTTCAGCCTCTGAAGAGGGGTTGCATTGTCGAGCAGCCTTAACCGTCGCGCCACCGCCATCTGGAGTTGATGCAATAAGTGCCGCATGGCAGCTTCAAGTAACTTGTTCTTATCTTTGAAGTAATGGCTGATGATACCGTTAGAAACACCCGCTTTTTTGGCTATTTGCGCAATACTTGCTTCCTGCATTCCAACTTCATTGATGACAGCTAATGTAGCATCAATAAGTTGCTGTTTTCTTATTGACTGTATTCCAACTTTGGGCATGACTTTACGCTCAGCAATCAATGATTCGATGGCTATTAAACTTTTTTTTGATTGAATGTTCAATCAAAATTAAATATGTTTTATTACAATATTTTTACAAAAATTAGTTGGGGTTATAGAAGATGTTTTAATTTTTTCCCTGTTATTCAAAATATTATGAATATTGCTCTTTTTTATTTTTTCCTTTTAACTTACTTCAGGAACTGCCTATGAATACCGGAGACAGTCCAAAAAATACTCAGAAGGATTCACTAAACTCTGTCGTTTTTTTTACCTCAGCCGCATTAATTATTCTCTTTTCGCTTTTCACGCTCTTCTTTACGGATGCAACAAGCATCTGGATAAAAAATACCCTGAACTGGGTGTCGAAAACATTTGGTTGGTATTATCTGCTGGCAGCCACGCTTTACATCGTCTTTGTCATTTTTGTGGCTGCTTCTCGCTTTGGCGCTATCAAGCTGGGGCCGGAACAATCCAAACCTGAATTCAGTCTGCTCAGTTGGGCGGCAATGTTGTTTGCGGCTGGCATAGGCATTGATTTGATGTTTTTCTCCGTGGCTGAGCCGATTACTCAGTATATGCGCCCGCCAACGGGCGAAGGGGAAACAATTGAAGCAGCTCGTCAGGCGATGGTGTGGACACTGTTTCACTATGGCCTGACGGGCTGGTCTATGTATGCTTTGATGGGGATTGCGCTGGGCTATTTCAGTTATCGTTACAATCTGCCATTAACGATTCGCTCGGCGCTTTACCCTATTTTCGGGAATCGTATCAAAGGGCCGATTGGTCATACCGTGGATATTGCCGCAGTGATAGGGACGATTTTCGGCATCGCGACAACACTTGGGATCGGGGTCGTACAGTTAAACTACGGGCTAAAAGTACTGTTTGGGTTGCCGCAGGGGTTGGGGGTTCAGGGGGGGCTGATATTGCTGTCGGTTATCGTGGCAACAGTGTCTGTCACCTCTGGTGTGAACAAAGGTATTCGGTTTCTGTCTGAGTTGAATGTATTGTTAGCGTTAGGATTAGTGCTGTTTATTCTGTTTGTGGGAGATACAGAGTTTCTGCTTAATGGGCTGGTACAGAATGTGGGTGATTATATCAGCCGTTTTATGGGCATGACTCTCAATAGTTTTGCATTTGAACGCCCGACGGAATGGATGAATAGTTGGACGTTGTTCTTTTGGGCGTGGTGGGTTGCTTGGTCACCATTTGTCGGATTATTTCTTGCCCGTATTTCCCGAGGCCGAACAATCCGACAGTTTGTGATGGGCACACTGATTATTCCATTTGTGTTTACCCTGATTTGGCTGTCTGTTTTTGGTAATAGTGCGTTATACGAAATTCTTCACGGTAACCACGAATTAGCGGAAACGGTGTTAGTTCATCCTGAGCGGGGGTTTTATAACTTGCTGGCACTTTATCCGGCTTTCACATTGAGTGCTTCTGTTGCCACAATTACAGGGCTGCTGTTTTATGTGACATCGGCAGATTCTGGCTCATTGGTTTTAGGTAATTTTACGTCTAATCTCAGTGATATTAATAACGATGCGCCGAATTGGCTGCGGATATTCTGGTCTGTGGCGATTGGTGTACTGACGCTGGGTATTTTGATGACTGACGGCATCTCAGCGTTACAGAATATGACGGTAATTATGGGGTTACCTTTTAGTTTTGTGATCTTTTTTATCATGGCAGGATTGTATAAATCGTTGCGGGTTGAGGATTTTCGTAAAGCCAGCGCATTACAGAATACATCTCCGACATTGGTGCATGATAATGGTTCGCTGAACTGGAAACAGCGCCTGAGCCGTATGATGCATTTTCCGGGCACGAAAAGTACTCAGCGTATGCTGGATATGGTGTGTCGCCCTGCGATGCAGGAAGTTGCAAAAGAGCTGGAGTTACGTGGTGCAAAAGTGCAGTTTACTATGTTGCCGTCAGAAGAAGATAAACGGCTTACTCCAATTGAGTTGATTGTCGATCTGGGAGATGAACAGAATTTTATCTATCAGATTTGGCCTCAGCGTTATTCTGTTCCCGGGTTTACTTACCGTGCAAGATTAGGCAAATCTTATTATTTCCGGTTGGAAACTTTCCTGATAGAAGGAACTCAGGGCAATGATTTGATGGGGTATACAAAAGAGCAGATTATCAGTGATATTCTCGACCATTATGAGAAGCATCTGAATTTTATCCACCTGAATCGTGAATCTCCGGGGCAGACGTTAATTTTTCCTAACGGGGTATAAATAATCAGAGGTGGCCTGCAAGATTATTGCAGGCCAATTTAATGATTTATTTTTTAGTATAAAATGCCTCAGGATAGATTTTTTCGTAGTATCCATTTAATTGGCTTTCTGACATTTTTGATATCTCAATATATTTCGGTGAAGAGAGAATTAATAAGGAGATTAATGCCATGAAGAAAGAAAAGCCGAGTAATAATACTTTAATATCATAACTCTCAATAATATAAGTGGCTGTCAGCATACCCAGAGGAATGGATGCCATACAAATAGCCGTAAATTTAGACTCCATTGAGTTACGATAGTTTTCTGGCGTCGCAAGGCAACGAATGGAGGTTGTGTTTATATTGTAAATCACTAAGCCTATTCCGCAGAACAACATGTAACAGCATAATTCAATAAAAGAATCGGCATGAGATATTCCGGCAATACAGAGCGCCATAGTGAATGCAGCAATAAAAGCAGTATGGGCCTTACAGAAAATTTTATTTACCTGATTGATGATAAAAAGACTGCCTAACATCATGCCAACCCCAAAGGTTGCCTCAGCAATGCCAACATGCAACGCACTGAGTTTAAATTGATTCAAAATGATGATGGGCAGGATGTACATGATCAATGGAGTAATAGCAAAATTAAAAAATGCCGCAACGAGTGAGAGTCTTATCTCAGTTGAGTTTCGGGTAATAATTCTAAGACTTTTTTGCCCGCGATGGCTGGCTTTCTCTGGTGTTTTTTCTGAATTTGTTTTGATAAAGTAAAAGCCAATCAGTGGCAGTAATGACATTACGGCGATAAAAATCAAGGAGCCATCAATATTAAAATAATGAATAATTAATCCGGAAATTGCCGGGCCAAGCATTGTGTTAATAGAGTTTACCAGACCCCGATATTTAAATGCTTTGTCTAGTTTTCTGTTATCCATTATTTCAGGAATAATACTTATTCCTATCGGTTGAATGATAGCCGTGGCAACTGATGTTGCAATATATATCAGACCTAATGATAAATAAAAATCATTGTTTAATAGGTTAGAGATAACAAAAAGAATAAAAGAAGGGATAGTACAGTACAGCACAACACTTCTTTTATTTATTTTGTCACCTATTTCTCCAAATTTAATTAAAAATAAAATCTGAAATAACCAACAAAAAAAGATAAACCAGCCGAGTTTCAATTCTAGTTTTAGTATTTCAATCATCCACCAGGAGAATAGCATACCAAATGCTCTTGTTGACGAAGTAAACAGAATATCAGATATTTGATACAAATAAAAAGAACGATTATTGCTCATCAGAGACCTTACTTTGGAGTCAAATTTAACAGGATTTGAGAATGTTAGGGTGATATTTGTGCAAGAGGTTTTTCATTTTGTGTGATTTGTAATAGTTTATTGTTTGCTGTTAGTTTTTGTTAAATCTGTCTGCCATGAATTGCACAAAATTGCAGTTTACTTTTTATATCAATAAAAACAAATAATAAATTTTGATTGTTTCGTTATTTTAAATGTTACTCGATCCATTAATAAATTATCGTGAGGTGATAATTTTTATCTTAATAAAGATGATATTTTGTTCAGATAGTGAGAGACGGTAGTAAAATGAGGGTCATGCAGTAACAGATTAAAAAAAGTAGCATATTATGAACTTATTCTGTATATTTATACAGTATTTTTGTCGTGGAGAGTTCAGATGCGCAAAATTATTCATATCGATATGGACTGCTTTTTTGCTGCCATTGAAATGCGGGATAATCCGTCACTCCGCGATATCCCGATAGCTGTTGGCGGTAGCGCTGACAGGCGGGGAGTCATCAGTACTGCAAATTATCCTGCCCGCCGTTTTGGTGTACACAGTGCTATGTCTACCTCAATGGCAATGAAGTTGTGCCCACAATTGAAAGTCATTTCAGGGCGTATGGCCTACTATAAAGAAGTGTCTCAACATATCCGCCAGATTTTTGCCCGCTATACCGAGTTGGTCGAACCCTTGTCTTTGGATGAAGCCTATCTGGATGTGACAAATTGCCAGCATTGTCAGGGTTCAGCAACATTAATTGCCAAGGAAATTCGACAGGTGATTTTTGATGAATTGCAGCTAACGGCTTCAGCGGGAATTGCTCCCGTTAAATTTCTGGCAAAAATTGCTTCTGATATCAATAAACCCAACGGTCAGTATTTGATTTCACCTACACAGGTTGACGATTTTGTTCAATCTCTGCCATTGCGTAAAATCCCCGGAGTAGGGAAAGTCACCGCCGCGCGCTTGTCTGATATGGGGTTAGAACGTTGTTCCGATGTACAAAACTATGACAAGTTAGCGTTAATAAAAAAATTGGGTAAATTTGGCCTTGAGCTTTGGCAGCGTTGTCATGGTATTGATGAGCGCCTGATAAAACCTGACCGTTTACGTAAGTCTGTTGGGGTAGAAAAAACGCTGTCGCAGGATATTCATGACTGGCGTGATTGTGTTGAGTTGATTGAACAGCTTTACCCTGAACTGGAGAAAAGGTTGGGAAAGGTCAAGCCAGATCTCCGCATTGCCCGCCAGGGTATTAAATTAAAATTTGATGATTTTCAGCTAACGACACAGGAACATACACATCCGTTACTGGATAAACAGGATCTGCTGAAGGTTGCTCAACAGGCTTGGGAAACACGTCGGGAAGGCCGTGGGGTCCGGTTAGTTGGCTTGCATGTGACATTACAAAGCCCACAACTGGAACGACAGTTATTGCTTGAGTTGTAATGCGATTTTTTAGTGAATTTTTATCACAGTATGTTTTATAAAATATGCTTTGCGGATGAAGTTAAAGAAAAGGTATTACTGGAAGTTATCGTGGAAAAGATGCTGCTAAATAGCGTATGGAATATGAAGAATAAATATTCCCCTGCCTGTAGACAGGGGAGAACTGCATTATTCTTTCACAGGGATCGCTTTCAGGATAGCTGTCAGTAATTGCCAGTATTGGCCAACACTCTTAATGTGAACCCTTTCATCAGGTGAGTGGGCACCACGGATAGTTGGGCCAATGGAAACCATATCCATATCAGGGTAGGGTTTTTTAAATAACCCACATTCCAGACCAGCATGGATCACCATGATATTTGGTGTGCTGTCGAATAACTGATGATAAGTTTCACGTACTAAATGCATCACAGGAGAATCAGCATCCGGCTGCCAGCCCGGGTAGTCACCACTCGCTGCTGCTTTTGCGCCGGAAAGTTTAGCCAGAGAATTGAGCATTCCGACAACGTATGCCTTACCACTTTCAATCAGTGAACGGATAAGACAGATAACCTCAACGTGGTCTTCTTCCATATTGACAACACCCACATTCAGGGAGGTTTCTACAACACCTTTTGCAACATCACTCATGCGAATAACACCGTTAGGCATGGTATTCAGCATAGCGATAAAGCGGGATTGGCAATCCGCCGTTAATGCCAGTGATGAGGTTTTGACGTCCTCTAACAAAAGAGTCAGGTTAGTTTCAGCGACTGCATATTCGTTTTTCAGTATTTCCAGATAATTATCTTTTATCTGATGGAGTTTTGGCAGTTGAGCTGTTGGTACGGCGATGATTGTGGAGCCTTCACGAGGGATTGCATTACGCAGAGTACCACCCTGTAAATGGATCAATTTCAGCTCCAGTTCATCACTGTATTCAGCAAGGAAACGAGCCAGTAATTTATTGGCGTTACCTAATCCCAGATGGATATCACCACCGGAATGACCACCTTTTAATCCTTTAATGGTCAGTTGCAGTGTTTGATAGTCTGCTGGCAGGGATTCGCGGGAAAGTGGCAGTGTTGAAATATAATCTACCCCACCGGCACACCCCATATAGATCTCGCCTTCTTCTTCTGAATCGGTATTGATCAGAATATCAGCCTGCAACCAGCCGGATTGAAGACCAAATGCGCCATCCATACCCGCTTCTTCTGTCATTGTCAGTAACACTTCCAGAGGGCCGTGCTTGACTGATTCATCTGCCAGTACTGCCAGCGCGGAAGCCATACCAATACCATTATCGGCGCCCAGTGTTGTACCTTCTGCGGTTATCCAGTCACCATCAATGTAAGGACGAATAGGATCTGTAGCGAAATCGTGTTGTGTATCATTGTTCTTTTGCGGAACCATATCAAGATGGGCCTGAAGTACAACCGTTTTACGGTCTTCCATGCCTTTTGTGGCCGGTTTTCTTATCAGGATATTACCGACTTCATCACGTTCAACATGGAGGTTTTTATCCTCAGCCCATTCAATGATATGAGAAGCAAGTTTTTCCTCATGATAGGATGGATGTGGAATGGAGCAAATTTTAGCAAAAATATCCCATAATGGTTGGGGGGATAATGTTGATAATTCGGACACGACGAATCTCCTGTAACTGCATCTTGATGAAATATAAGTGTAATGTTTGACATCTCGGGGGGCATTATCATCTTGAGCTGCCCAGTGTCTATACCCTTCGTTTTTTAAGTTGCTTCTTTGTTGACCGTGAAAATACGTCCCCGACGAATTTGTCATTCCCTTGCCGCCGCGATGCAACTTGAAATCCATTGGGTCTATGTTATGCCTGAGAATACCATTTTCTGATTAGTAATGCGCTTTCAGGATCAGGATGTTCCTTGTTTTTGCTGGTTTTTGCTGGCTCAAATCACTATAATCCCGAGCAACCTTTATTCCGCAACAAACTCTTTTCTGAAAATATTCTTAGTTTCCAGGATCAAATTTTATGAGCGAAAAATATGTCGTAACGTGGGATATGTTGCAAATACATGCCCGTAAACTGGCGCAGCGTTTACTTCCTGTAGAGCAGTGGAAAGGCATTATTGCTGTAAGTCGTGGTGGTCTTGTACCGGGTGCTTTGCTGGCCCGTGAGCTGGGTATCCGCCATGTTGATACAGTCTGTATTTCCAGCTATGACCACAACAATCAGCGTGAGCTAACCGTTCTGAAGAAAGCCGAAGGCGACGGAGAAGGCTTTATCGTTGTTGATGATTTGGTTGATACCGGCGGTACTGCTCAGGCAATTCGTGAAATGTATCCAAAAGCGCATTTTGTGACTATTTTTGCCAAACCAGCAGGTCGTCCATTAGTTGATGATTATGTGATTGATATCCCTCAGAATACATGGATTGAACAGCCGTGGGATATGGGCGTAATGTTCGTGCCACCTATTTGCGATCAGTAATTATTCCCTTCATTTTTCCAGTTATTTCTTTGCTGGTTGCTTGCTTTACATAATTACGCCCCAGTCACTGTTTTTATAGGCATATGGTTATCTATGCCGCTGGGGATTTTAATGAGAGAGTCTCTTGTTTCTCACCGGAGGCCAGCCTTTGGCTGAGTACATTCGTTCCGACGAATCTGCTATTCTTTTGTTATCTGTTATCGCAATGCAGCTCAGAACTGATTGGATATCTTGTAATAAGCAGCAATAAATTCTTTGTCATGACTAAACAGAACCTTTCAGAATCACTGTTTAAACCGCAGGTTAAGCAGCAGGAAACGTCTACACTGGTAAAATACGTTTTGCCATCATCAGCTAATGCTGATAATAAAAGGCTCGGTGGTGAGCATCAGGAAAGCTGGTATCGCATGATTAACTGGCTTGTCTGGATCTGGAGGGGCATCAATCCACTGGAAATTCAAGAGATCCTCAGCAGGATTGCTGTAACAGATGCTGAACGCAGTTATGACCACTTATTGGATACTGTAATTGGTTACCGCAAAGGGAACTGGGTATATGAGTGGTCACAGCAGGCTATGCTCTGGCAACAGAAAGCACAACATGTTGAGCAGGCAGCGGAAGCCAGTCAGTGTTGGTTAAAAGCTTCAATGTTATACAATATTGCCGCCTATCCTCATTTGCACGGCGATGAGCTGGCTGATCAGGCGGTTGTTCTGGCGAATAAAGCCTATGAAAATGCAGCTCATTTCTCTGACTATCAACTGAAAAAACTAAAATTTCAGTTGGAAGATGGCAAAACTGTTACCGGTTTATTGCATATTCCTCCCGGAGTTCAGGAACCATGCCCAACAATACTGGTTTGCTCTGGTATTGATAGCCTGCAAAGTGATTGCTGGCGGCTGTTCCGGGACCATTTCTCACCACAAGGCTTTGCGATGCTAACGGTGGATATGCCTTCCGTCGGTTATTCAGCGAGATTTACGCTGACACAAGATACTTGTGCGCTTCATCAACAGGTATTGCAGCAACTGGATACCGTTCCGTGGATCGATCACACAAGAATTGGTATTTTTGGTTTTCGTTTCGGTGCCAATATTGCCGTTCGTCTTGCCTATCTGGAACCCCATCTTATTAAGGGGGTGGCAGTGGTCAGCCCGGTTGTTCATGAATTGCTGCATAATGAGAAATTGCAGCAGAAAATTCCGTCAATGTATATTGATATACTCGCCAGTCGTTTGGGTATCTCTCATGTGGACGAAGCCGTTTTGCGTTCAGAATTGAATTTTTATTCATTAAAAAATCAAGGGTTATTGGGTCGTCGCTGTTCTGTGCCAATGTTCTCAGTGTATTGGAAAGATGACATTTTTAGTCCGGTGGAAGATTCAAAACTGATTGCCAGATCTTCGATGGATGGCTCTTTATTAGCGATTCCTGCAATACCTGCTTATAGTGGTTTTAGTAAGGCGTTACACGAATCAAGTGTATGGTTGAAAGATAAAGTCGACTAAACTGAAATTTAATTATTGATATTTTCTAATCATTTGATACAACTGTTCTTCTGTTTATAAAGGAGACCTTTGTATGACTGTACCCGTAAATTATTCCAGAAATAAGTTGTTGAAGAATTTTTCTGCATTAGGGCCTTATTTACGCGAGTTAAAATGCCAAAATGACTATTTCTTCTTTGATTGTCTGGCGGTCTGCGTTAGCGCAAAAGCAGCGCCAGAAAAACGGGAGTTCTGGGGCTGGTGGTTAGAATTGGAACGACAGGAAAAAGGGTTTATTTATAATTATCAGATAGGTCTGTTTGATAAACATGGTGAATGGCTGCCTATGAATATCAAAAAAGGAACTGATCTCAAGCAGCTTGAATCGACATTACAGGCGTTTCATAAACGCCTGTCTGATTCGTTGAGTACCCTTAAACTCACGCTTACCCCATCCGAAAATACATTTACCCCACAGAATTAAGTCTATTAACCGGGTTTATTTTATCCCCGACAGTTTTTAAGTTGCAGCCTTGCTGGCTGCGCTGTTTTTTTATAGCTGTCCCCGGTTACAGAGCGATCTGTGCTGCCGGGGATTGCGGGTAATCTCCGGCCTATCATTGGAAACCAGCTTTTGGGCTGTATTTTGAAATTCACAGGGTATAAATCAACTTTTTTTGAATTTTGTGTTATGTCAGTTGGCATAATGCTTCTCTCCTGCTAAAACTGAGCACTGTTTTTGAATGTGTTGTGTTTTGAATTTATTGTTTTTTTCAAATTAGCTTTTTCAAATTAATAATGGCAGAAATATGATGAATGGCCGACAAACATTGGTTGTGAAACTGGGAACGAGTGTACTGACAGGGGGTTCCCGCCGTTTGAATCGCGCTCACATAGTAGAGTTGGTTCGGCAATGTGCGCAGTTACATGAGAAAGGTCACCGTATTATTATTGTGACTTCCGGTGCAATTGCAGCAGGTCGGGAACACTTGGGTTATCCGGATCTTCCGGCAACCATTGCTTCAAAGCAATTGCTTGCAGCCGTAGGGCAAAGCCGTCTGATTCAGCTATGGGAACAACTTTTCTCCATCTATGGCATCCATGTCGGGCAGATGTTACTGACTCGTGCCGATTTGGAAGATCGCGAACGTTTCCTGAATGCGAGGGATACGCTGCATGCACTGCTTGATAATTACATTATCCCTATTATCAATGAGAATGATGCGGTAGCAACGGCGGAAATTAAAGTCGGTGATAACGATAATCTTTCTGCACTGGCGGCAATTTTGGGCACTGCAGATAAGTTATTGCTCCTGACAGACATTGAAGGTCTGTATACTGCTGATCCTCGTAATAATCCTGATGCTAAACTTATCCGTGAAGTGCACGATATTAGCGATGAACTCAAAATGATGGCCGGAGACAGTGTATCAGGTCTCGGAACCGGAGGAATGGCAACAAAACTTCAGGCGGCCGGGATAGCAGGCCGTGCCGGGATTGATGTCATCATCGCTGCCGGTAACAGAGAAAATGTGATTGCTGATGTGATTGAAGAAAAATCAGTGGGAACACGCTTTCATGGTTTGACCAGCCCGATGGAAAATCGTAAACGCTGGATTTTCGGTGCTCCTTCTGCGGGTGAAATCATTGTCGATGATGGTGCAGAAGCTGCAATTCTCGCAAAAGGCAGTTCGTTATTGCCGAAAGGTATTAAAAGTATTGCAGGCGATTTTTCCCGTGGTGAAGTGGTTCGCATTTGTAGTTTATCCGGTAAAAAATTGGCTCACGGTGTATGCCGTTACAACAGTGATGCGTTGCGCCTGATTGCAGGCCGTCACTCACAGGAAATCAGCCAGATATTAGGTTATGAATATGGTGCAGTTGCTGTGCACCGTGATGATATGATCGTAAGTTAAGGATTCCACCATGCTAGAGCAGATGGGAAAAGCAGCCAAGGCAGCATCATGGCAACTGGCTCAATTAAGTACTAGTCAGAAAAATCAGGCGCTGAATCACATTGCTGATTTACTTGAAAAAGAAGCAGAAGTGATCCTCACAGCGAATCAGCAGGATATGGAACAGGCCCGCAAACAGGGCATGAATGACGCATTACTTGATCGCTTATTACTGACTCCTGAGCGCTTGGGTGCGATTGCCAATGATGTTCGTCAGGTTTGCCGTCTGGCAGATCCGGTTGGTCAGGTGATTGACGGGCAATTTTTGGATAGCGGGCTGCAATTGAGCCGCCGCCGTGTTCCCCTTGGGGTTATTGGGGTGATTTATGAAGCCCGCCCCAACGTTACGATTGATGTAGCATCACTGTGCCTGAAAACAGGGAATGCAGTGATATTACGTGGTGGTAAAGAAACTCATCATACCAATCAGGCAATGGTTAAAGTCATTCAGCAGGCGCTGGAACAAAGTGGCTTGCCAGCCTCAGCAGTACAGGCGATTAATAAACCAGATCGTGAGCTGGTTGCCGAAATGCTGAAAATGGATCGCTATATCGATATGTTGATACCACGTGGTGGAGCCGGTTTGCATAAACTTTGCCGTGAGCAATCCACTATTCCAGTAATCACCGGAGGAATTGGCGTTTGCCACACGTTTGTGGATGAGCATGTGAATTTTGAAAAAGCGCTGGAAGTTATTACCAATGCTAAAATTCAACGCCCAAGCGCATGCAACGCACTGGAAACTTTGCTAGTACATGAAAAAATAGCCGCTGATTTCCTGCCGGAACTGAGTGCCAGAATGAAAGAGCAGGGCGTAACACTGCATGCAAGCGCTTCAGCAATGGCACTGTTAAAGAATGGCCCGGCAAAAGTGGTTGCAGTGACAGAAGAAGACTATTGTGATGAATGGCTTTCTTTGGATATGAATGTGGAAATTGTCAGCAATATTGATAAAGCAATTGAGCATATACGTCATTACGGGACAGCCCATTCGGATGCCATTCTGACGGAGTGTTTACAACATGCGGATTATTTTGTTCATCGTGTTGATTCTTCGGCTGTATATGTAAATGCAAGCACTCGCTTTACTGATGGTGGTCAGTTTGGTTTAGGCGCTGAAGTAGCTGTCAGTACTCAGAAGCTACACTCCAGAGGCCCGATGGGGCTGGATGCCCTGACGACTTATAAATGGATTGGTTACGGGGATTACCTTTCCCGTCGATAATGACAATATTCTCTTTTAAGTAATATTTAAATCAGAGTAAGTCACACTTAATGTAAAGTGTGGCTTTTTATATACAAGAAAATATATTTTTTACATTGGTGTAAATGTTTAGTTACTATACTTTGTATTCAGGTTTAACAACACAAAACTTCAGGAACGCAACTAAATGAAACAGACTCTATTTATCGTGGGTGCACGAGGTGCAGGGAAGACGACAATAGGTAATTTGTTGGCTGAAGTATTATCGTATCAATTTGTTGACACTGATGAGGATGTCCAGATTTCTTGTGGAATGACAATTGCTGAGCTTGTTGAACAGCGTGGCTGGGACTATTTCAGAAAATTGGAAAGTGAAATACTGAAAGCTGTTAGCCGGCAAAACAGAGTAGTGTCTACCGGTGGCGGAATGGTGTTGGCAGCAGAAAATCGGCAGTATATGCGGCAAAACGGTATTGTGGTTTATTTGCAGGCACCCGCTTCCGTTTTAGCAGAGCGGCTTTCTCTTAATCCGGAGAATTCACAGCGTCCCAGCCTGACCGGAAAATCCATAACAGAAGAAATAACCGAAGTACTGGCAGAGAGGGAACAACTGTACCGTGAATGTGCGCACCTCATCGTGGATGCGACCTTATCGATAGAAAATATCGTTCTTGAAATTCAAAGCTCTATATTGAGTCAATATAAACAGATAATTTGATATATTTTTTTATTTTTACGCTTATTTATTATAAGACTAATAAATCCTGTATCTCAGATCATTTATACCTCTTATAGTATCATTCTACTTACTCACTCACTTTAATTTTATTTAATTATTTATATTGAGATATATGGATTGAGATATGGATATACTCTTAAAGGTTCTGAGATTACTTGTACGTGTATTCTTCAGAGTGACAGTCGAAGGTGACGATAAACATTTAAAACACCCTAAATGTATTATTACACCCAATCATATTTCCTTTCTTGATGGGCTCCTGATAGGGCTTTTCCTGCCGGGAAAACCCGTATTTGCCATTTATTCCAATATTGCGACAAAGGGTTTTCTCAAATTTATTAAACCTTTTGCTGATGTCGTGCCTCTGGATCCAAACAATCCGATGGCAATCAGGACGCTGGTTAAGGAAATTGATAAAGGTCGCCCGATAGTGATTTTTCCTGAAGGTCGGATCACGGTAACGGGCTCCCTGATGAAAATCTACGATGGTGCAGCATTTATTGCGGCGAAGTCAGACGCAAAAATTGTGCCTATCCGTATTGATGGGGCGGAACAAAGCGTTTTCGGGCGGTTAAGAGGCGTCATGAAGCAGCATTGGTTCCCTAAAGTCACCATCCGGATTTTACCTGCAATGGATTTCCCAATGCCTGATGCGCCGGATTCTAACAGTCGTCGCCGTCTGGCAGGAGAGAGACTGCATGCTGTTATGATGGATGTGAGGATGCAGACTCGTCCGAAAGAAACGTTATTCAGTGCGTATCTCACTGCCCAGAAGCGTTTCGGGCGTTTTAAACCCTGTATTGAAGATATTGCACTGAAAGAAGATAGCTACCATACATTTCTGAAAAAGATATTGGGCTTTAGCCGGATTTTAGAACGTTTTACTCAGGAAGGTGAAAGGCTCGGGCTTTTATTGCCTAATGCCACAGTTATGGCAACCACAATATATGGTGCGTCACTGAGAGGGCGAGTCCCCGCTTTGCTGAACTATACGGCAGGAAGTAGTGGCATTAAAAATGCGATACAAGCAGCGACTATTAAAACAATCGTCACTTCCCGCCAGTTTCTTGAGAAAAGTCAGTTGACGCATCTACCAGATCAGGTAACAGAAGCGAATTGGGTATATCTCGAAGATTTGAAAGAGACTATTACGTGGGAAGATAAATTGTGGGTGCTTTGGCATTTGTTTTTTCCTGCAAAAGCAGCTTTGCCTTCGCAGAAACCAGAGGATGATGCACTCATCCTGTTCACTTCGGGGTCTGAAGGAGCACCGAAAGGCGTTGTTCACAGCCATATCAGCTTACTGGCAAATGTTGAGCAAATTAAAACGATTGCTGATTTTACTCCACAGGATCGTTTTATGTCGTCTTTGCCTTTGTTCCATGCGTTTGGGCTGACTGTCGGGTTATTCACGCCCCTGATGTCAGGAAGCCGTGTATTCCTTTACCCGAATCCGCTGCATTATCGTGTTGTTCCTGAAGTTGTCTATGATCAGAACTGTACTGTTCTGTTCGGAACCTCAACTTTTCTGGGTAATTATGCCCGCTATGCTCATCCTTATGACTTCTCCCGTTTGCGCTATGTCGTTGCTGGTGCAGAAAAACTGTCGGAAGAGACTAAGCGTGTCTGGCAGGATAAATTTGGTATCCGGATTCTGGAAGGCTATGGCGTGACCGAATGCGCTCCTGTTGTCGCTATCAATGTCCCAATGGCAGCTAAAGTAGGTACAGTAGGAAGAATTTTGCCGGGTATGGAAACTCGCTTATTACCTGTGCCGGGAATTGAAGAGGGCGGGCGTCTGCAAGTTCGTGGGCCAAATCTGATGAAGGGCTATTTGCGGGTTGAAGCGCCGGATAGTCTTGAACCGCCGACGGCAGAAGATGCGGAAGGAAATATTCAGACCGGCTGGTATGACACAGGCGATATTGTATCTATTGATGAAGAAGGTTTCTGCACGATCAAAGGGCGAGTAAAGCGCTTTGCCAAACTGGCAGGTGAAATGGTTTCCCTGGAAGCAGTAGAGCAAATAGCTTTACGTATTTCGCCCGAAGCTCTGCATGCAGTCACAGCAAAGGGTGACAGAAGCAAAGGTGAGGCATTGGTGTTGTTTACAACAGATACCGTTCTGAACAGAAGTGTGATGTTGCTCACCGCCCGTCAAATCGGGATACCTGAACTGGCTGTTCCACGTGATATTCGTTATGTAAAGCAATTACCTCTGCTGGGCAGTGGCAAACCTGATTTTGTCACATTAAGAAAAATGGCAGAACAGGAGTAAAAAAATGAATGGTACTGTGGAAACACAACCATTGCTAAATCGGGGAATGAAGGCTGTTTTACTATCCCAGTTTCTCTCCGCTTTTGCCGACAATGCCTTATTTTTTGCGATACTGGCTCAGTTGAAAGCTGAGTCTTATCCGGGATGGAGCCTGCCGGCTCTGCAAATTGTTTTTGTGCTGACCTATATCGTATGTGCCCCTTTTGTGGGGCAAATTGCTGATCGATTCCCGAAAGGCAGGGTTATGCTCTTTTCCAACGGTATCAAATTGCTGGGTGCTATCAGCATCTGCATTGATATGAACCCTTTCTTGGGATATACCCTTGTGGGGATCGGGGCGGCAGCTTATTCTCCGGCCAAGTATGGTATTTTAGGTGAATTGACAGACGGCAGTCATCTGGTCAAAGCCAATGGATTGATGGAAGCTTCGACGATTGCAGCCATTCTGATTGGGTCTGTGGTTGGCGGTTTTCTTTCTGATATAAGCCTGTTTATAGCATTAGGAATATGTGCCGTGATGTATGGCACAGCAGTCATAGTCAATTTGTATATACCCCGTTTAGCGGCAGCCCGGCAGGGAAAAGGCTGGGATCTTAAAGCAATGTTGCTGGATTTTATCTCGGTAATCTCTTCCCTTTGGAATAACTCGGAAACCCGCTTCTCTTTGGTAGGCACCAGCCTGTTCTGGGGAGCAGGGGTCACTCTGCGCTTTTTGCTGGTTGCGTGGGTTCCCGTTGTTCTGGGCGTTGAGGGTAATACAACGCCAACCTTGATGAATGCGGTAGTCGCTATCGGTATTATTGCGGGAGCGGGATTAGCTGCACGGTTTATCACGCTGAGTACAGTGCGTCGCTGTATGCCAGCCGGAATACTTATTGGTGTTATCGTTATCATTTTTGTCTTGCAACACTCAATATGGCATTCATACCTAATCCTGATTACGATCGGTTTGTGTGGTGGTCTTTTTGTTGTGCCATTAAATGCGCTGTTACAGGAGCATGGGAAGTATGAAATGGGTGCTGGTAAAGCTGTTGCAGTACAGAATTTTGGTGAAAACAGCGCAATGTTGATCATGCTGGGGTTATACTTAATTTCCATCATGTTAAAAATATCCGTTATTACTATAGGTATTGGCTTTGGGATATTATTCTCTTTAGCAATCGGCGGATTATGGATTTGGGATCTGCTTCGGAAAAATTAATTTCTTATAGAGTTAAAGGCGTACTATGGATGAAAAAATCCTGAATCAGCTTAGTATTGAACTAGGGAAAAGGTTACGCCAGAAAAATCTGTCTATTACCTGTGCAGAATCCTGCACAGGAGGATGGATTGCCAAGGTGATCACAGATGTTGCGGGAAGCTCTGCCTATTTTGATCGTGGTTTTGTGACTTACAGTAATGATTCAAAATGTGAAATGCTGGGTGTTTCACCGATATCATTAGCCGAGTCAGGCGCAGTCAGTGAGCAGGTTGTGAAAGAAATGGCTTTGGGCGCATTAGACGCTGCTAAGGCTGATTTTGCGGTTTCAGTCAGTGGTATCGCCGGGCCAGATGGCGGCAGTGAAGAAAAACCCGTTGGCACTGTTTGCTTTGGGTTTGCCGTCCGTGATGGCGCAAAGAGATATACAAAATCATATCGCCGACTTTTCATGGGTGACCGTCATTCTGTGCGTCTCCAGTCTGTTATTTTTTCTTTAAAAACATTACTGGAAGAAATCGTAAAAAATTAGCTTGATGCTGTATGATTATACAGTATAATTGATTCCAGTATTTTGGTCGTATAAACCATATTGATCTTATAAAGCACACCGACTTTATAAATTGCTTTACGAACGTGGTCTTATAAACATTGTTTTTTAAATAAATAGCTTTATTAAACAACGAGTCTTATTAGACGTAGCATCAGAAACGGTTTATCAGCAGTGGGGCAGCCCCCTTCACTTCATTGCTTACGAAGGAGTAAACATGGCTAACGATGAAAACAAACAAAAGGCACTAGCAGCGGCACTGGGCCAGATTGAAAAACAATTTGGTAAAGGTTCAATTATGCGTTTGGGCGAAAACCGCTCAATGGATGTTGAAACCATCTCTACTGGCTCACTGTCTCTCGATATTGCTTTGGGGGCAGGTGGTTTGCCAATGGGGCGTATTGTTGAAATATACGGGCCTGAGTCTTCCGGTAAGACAACGCTGACTCTTCAGGTTATTGCCGCTGCTCAGCGCGAAGGCAGAACATGTGCTTTTATCGATGCTGAACACGCCCTTGATCCGGTTTATGCAAAAAAACTGGGTGTAGATATTGATAACTTACTGTGTTCTCAGCCTGATACCGGTGAACAAGCGCTGGAAATCTGTGATGCCTTATCACGTTCTGGTGCAGTTGATGTTATTGTTGTTGACTCCGTTGCTGCATTGACACCAAAAGCAGAAATCGAAGGTGAAATCGGTGATTCACATATGGGGCTGGCGGCTCGTATGATGAGTCAGGCGATGCGTAAACTGGCCGGAAACCTGAAAAACTCGAATACTCTGCTGATCTTTATCAACCAGATCCGTATGAAAATTGGGGTTATGTTTGGTAACCCAGAAACGACGACGGGTGGTAATGCACTGAAATTCTATGCATCTGTTCGTTTGGATATCCGCCGTACCGGTTCCGTGAAAAACAGTGATGAAGTTGTTGGCAGCGAGACTCGTGTGAAGGTAGTCAAAAACAAAGTTGCAGCACCATTTAAACAAGCTGAATTCCAGATTTTGTACGGAGAAGGTATTAACACTTATGGTGAGCTTGTCGACCTGGGTGTTAAACACAAAATGGTCGAAAAAGCAGGCGCATGGTACAGCTATAACGGTGATAAAATCGGTCAGGGTAAAGCCAATGCGACAAATTATCTGAAAGAGCATCCAGAAATCGCATCTGAGCTGGATAAAAAACTGCGTGAATTATTGCTGAATAATGCTGGTGGGTTCAGTAGCGCGGCTGAAGATTATGTCACTGATTATGAAGACAATGCAGAAGAAGTAAATAACGAAGAGTTTTGATGTTATTTCTTCTGTGCCACAGTTTTGTGGTTACAAATAGCTCTGAAAAAACCACATCCTGTAAGGGTGTGGTTTTTTCTTTTATGGAGAGAATAAATATCTATCTAGCAGGGGCGTCGGAACAGGTCTGACAAACAGACTTTCAGAAAATGCTCAGACGAATTACAATGCTGAAAAGCGAATAGATTTATATGGAATTTTACTTCTTATGGAAGAGACTCTATCTTAACCCTGTTCGTGAGTTGAAATAGTGATAAAACTTATCACTTCAACCATCCATGATTCTGTTTTTCAGCTTGATTTCGGGACAATTATGAGCAAAAGCACCGCTGAGATCCGTCAAGCGTTTCTTGACTTTTTTCAAACTAAAGGGCACCAGATAGTACCAAGCAGTTCATTGGTGCCGAATAATGATCCAACATTGTTGTTCACCAACGCAGGAATGAACCAATTCAAAGATGTATTCCTTGGATTGGATAAAAGGCCTTATACCCGAGCAACAACGGCTCAGCGCTGTGTTCGTGCTGGTGGTAAGCATAACGATTTAGAAAATGTTGGTTATACAGCCCGCCATCATACTTTCTTTGAAATGTTGGGTAATTTCAGTTTTGGCGATTACTTCAAACAGGATGCAATTAATTACGCATGGGAATTGCTGACCGGGGCTGAGTGGTTCAACCTGCCAAAAGAAAAGTTGTGGGTAACTGTCTATGAGACAGATGATGAAGCCTACGAGATCTGGAGCAAAGAAGTCGGCGTTCCTACAGAAAGAATTATTCGCATTGGTGATAATAAAGGTGCTCCTTACGCGTCAGATAATTTTTGGCAAATGGGAGACACAGGTCCTTGTGGCCCTTGTACCGAAATTTTCTATGACCACGGTGAGCATATTTGGGGCGGCCCGCCGGGTAGTCCGGAAGAAGATGGTGACAGATATATTGAAATCTGGAATATCGTTTTCATGCAGTTTAACCGCCATGCTGATGGCACAATGGAACCACTGCCAAAACCTTCCGTTGATACCGGAATGGGGTTGGAACGTCTGGCTGCGGTACTGCAACATGTCAACTCCAACTATGAAATTGATGCATTCCGTGATCTGATTGCCTCAGTAGCAGATGTCACTGGTGCTACTGATCTCACTAACAAATCTCTGCGTGTTATTGCCGACCATATTCGTTCATGCTCATTTTTGATTTGCGATGGTGTTATTCCATCGAATGAGAACCGGGGTTATGTGCTTCGTCGTATCATTCGTCGCGCTATCCGTCATGGGAATATGCTGGGCGCTAAAGAGACATTCTTCTACAAGCTGGTTGCTCCGTTGATCAAAATTATGGGAGCCGCAGGCGAGGAACTTCAGCGTCAGCAAGCATTGGTTGAGCAGGTACTGAAAACAGAGGAAGAGCAGTTTGCCCGTACTCTGGAGCGAGGCCTGCAATTACTGGATGAAGAGCTGGCCAAACTGTCCGGTAATACTTTAGATGGCGAAACAGCTTTCCGTCTTTATGATACCTATGGATTCCCTCTTGATCTGACTGCCGACGTTTGTCGTGAGCGTGATATCAAAGTTGATGAAAAAGGTTTTGAGTCTGCGATGGAGAATCAACGCCGTCGTGCTCGCGAATCCAGTGGTTTTGGTACTGATTATAATGACGTCATTAAAGTTGATGGCCAAAGCGATT
Source organism: Xenorhabdus bharatensis (assembly GCF_037996705.1). Taxonomy (NCBI): domain Bacteria; kingdom Pseudomonadati; phylum Pseudomonadota; class Gammaproteobacteria; order Enterobacterales; family Morganellaceae; genus Xenorhabdus; species Xenorhabdus bharatensis. Next base: position 75,309 of record NZ_JBBMXG010000020.1, read on the forward strand.
TTTCTGGCTATGACCATGATTCTCAGGAAGCCTCTGTAACCGCGATATTCCGTAATGGAGAGGAAGTAGATCACCTGAATGCAGGCGATGAAGCAATCATCATTCTTGATAAAACTGCTTTTTATGCTGAATCCGGTGGGCAAGTCGGTGATACAGGAAAATTGTCCGGTACTGAGGGCGTATTTGAAGTTACTGATACCCAAAAATACGGTCAGGCAATTGGTCACATTGGTAAATTGATAAGTGGCAGCCTGACTGTAAATACAGCAGTTAACGCTGAAGTTGATGTGGCACGCAGAAATAACATTCGTCTGAATCACTCTGCAACTCACCTGCTACATTCAGCACTGCGCCAAATTCTTGGAGAACATGTTTCTCAGAAAGGCTCTTTGGTCAATGATAAATATTTGCGCTTTGACTTCTCCCATTTTGAAGCAATGAAGCCAGAGCAAATTCGTCTGGTAGAAAATTTGGTGAATGAAGAAGTTCGTAAAAATTCATCAATTATTACAGATGTAATGGATTTGGAAGAGGCGAAGACCAAGGGTGCTATGGCACTATTTGGCGAAAAGTACGATGAAAAAGTGCGTGTATTGAGCATGGGTGAGTTTTCCACTGAGCTATGTGGTGGTACTCATGCGAGCCATACCGGCGATATCGGATTATTCCGTATAACCAGTGAATCAGGTACAGCTGCGGGTATTCGCCGTATTGAAGCTGTAACAGGCCAAACCGCACTTAATTCTATTTATCAGCAGACTGATTTATTGCAAGATATAGCTTATTTGGTGAAGGGCGATATCAATAGCCTGAACGAGAAAGTTAAAGCTACGCTGGATAGAACGAAGCAGCTGGAAAAAGAACTGCAACAACTGAAATCTCAGCAGGCAGCTCAGGAAAGCTCTTCTTTGGCTAATAAGGCAAAAGATATTCAGGGTGTGCGTCTGCTGGTAACTCAGTTGGGTGATGTGGAACCAAAAATGCTCAGAACAATGGTTGATGATCTGAAAAATCAACTAGGATCAGCAATTATTGTGCTTTCTACTGTGACTGGTGATAAAGTCACCCTAATTGTTGGTATAACGAAGGATTTGACTGCTAGAATAAAAGCGGGCGATTTAATCTCTTTTGTTGCCCAACAAGTTGGAGGTAAAGGAGGAGGTCGTCCTGATCTGGCTCAGGCTGGCGGGACAGATACAGCAGCTCTTCCTTCCGCATTGGACAGTGTAGAAGAGTGGGTCACATTGCGGTTGTAGTTGGTATTGCAGTGATAGTAGTGGCACCATGGAAGTAATCTTTTTATGGTGCCAAATATTTTTAGTTGTGAAATTGTTGAAATGTTGTGCACATACTTATATTTTAGCTATTCTATACATATAGGAAATGTGTTCAAAACTGCTTATACTTTAAGTAGATATCATAGCTTTACGTTTTCACGGTGTTTGATGGATAATAGCGGGGAAACCTAGAGACCCGACTCTTTTAAATTTTCAAGGAGCAAAGAATGCTTATTCTGACTCGTCGAGTTGGTGAAACGCTCATGATAGGCGATGAGGTAACAGTTACAGTACTGGGAGTTAAAGGCAACCAAGTTCGCATTGGTGTAAATGCGCCCAAGGAAGTTTCTGTTCACCGTGAAGAAATTTATCAACGGATTCAGGCAGAGAAGTCTCAGCCTACAACTTTTTAATTCAAGAATGGCGTCCATGCTTTTTTAAAACTTGGGCGCTACTCTGCTTCCCTTCTTACATAAACCGCATCGATTTATCTCTTTTTGTTACCTTAATTCTATTCTCTCACGTCTTTTCATTTTCTATCTGTTGAAAAGGCCTCATTCATGATGTCATAGCGATGAATAATTTTTTCTATAAATCTTCACATGGATTCGGTAATTTGGCTGTTGATAAAACAGCCTTTTAGACGTTAAACAAAGCGTTTTGTGTGTAAAGTATTCAAACAGAAAAAAGTTGTGAGAAATTGTTTGACTTATCAGGCTGGGAAAGTAATATGTGCGCCATCGCAACGACGAACGGTTTTAAGAAAAACTTCTGAGTAAGTCTGAGAGGTAAAGCTTAAAAGAGTTGTTAAGTGAAAACTTAAAAACGAAAACCTAAGTCAAGAGTTTTAAAGCGTATGGTGAGGTGGCCGAGAGGCTGAAGGCGCTCCCCTGCTAAGGGAGTATGTGGTTAAGAGCTGCATCGAGGGTTCGAATCCCTCCCTCACCGCCATTTTAAAAGCCGCGATTTACTAGGTATCTCAATTCTGAACAGTTAGGCAATCAACAGCGCCTGAACAGAACACTGAAAACCGACAATGCATCCGTAGCTCAGCTGGATAGAGTACTCGGCTACGAACCGAGCGGTCGGAGGTTCGAATCCTCCCGGATGCACCATATTAGATATATCCGATTTATCGGATATTCAATTCTGAAAAATCAGGCAAGCGACAGCACCTGAACAGAACATAGAAAATTGACGATGCATCCGTAGCTCAGCTGGATAGAGTACTCGGCTACGAACCGAGCGGTCGGAGGTTCGAATCCTCCCGGATGCACCATATTAAATATCACAATTTATCGGGTATTGAATTCTGGAAAATCAGGCAAGCGACAGCACCTGAACAGAACATAGAAAATTGACGATGCATCCGTAGCTCAGCTGGATAGAGTACTCGGCTACGAACCGAGCGGTCGGAGGTTCGAATC
>NZ_JBBMXG010000021.1:0-72813 GCF_037996705.1 Xenorhabdus bharatensis
CAGTGAAACGCCGTAGCGCCGATGGTAGTGTGGGGTCTCCCCATGTGAGAGTAGGGAACTGCCAGACATCACTTTGACAGAGAAGCCATCCTTAACGGATGGCTTTTTTGCATTTAAAATCTGAAAAAATTAATGTGCTTTTCCTTGTTCAATTCCAATTCCTGTCTGTGAACGCAAAAATTGCCTGCGGAACAACTCGCGTTCCTGCTGGCCCTGTTCTGATGTATCCGTGATAGAAAAGAACCACGCACCGGCAAATGCCACAATCATGGAGAATAGAGCAGGATATTCGTAGGGATAAATTGGTTTTTCATGTCCAAGAATACTAACCCAGATTGTTGGGCCCAGTATCATTAGCACAACGGCTATTATTAGCCCTAACCACCCTCCAATGAGTGCACCTCGTGTCGTCAGTTTGTTCCAGTACATTGACAGCAAAATAATCGGGAAATTGCAGCTTGCTGCAATAGAGAAAGCCAAACCGACCATAAAGGCAATATTTTGTTTTTCGAATAAAATACCTAATCCAATTGCGATAATTCCCAGAAAAACAACCGTAATTTTCGAAATTCTTAATTCATCCCGCTCATTAGCCTGACCTTGTTTAATCACATTTGCATAGAGATCATGAGAAACTGCTGAAGCACCTGCAAGTGTCAATCCCGCAACTACAGCTAAAATGGTGGCAAAGGCGACAGCAGAGATGAACCCGAGGAAGAAATCCCCACCCACAGCAGTCGCAAGGTGAACAGCCGCCATATTAGTTCCGCCGAGTAATGCACCGGTGCCATCTTTAAATGCGGCATTAGGGCTGACTAATAGTATTGCGCCAAATCCGATAATGAATGTCAGAATATAGAAATAGCCGATAAATCCGGTGGCATAAAAAACACTTTTACGCGCTTCTTTGGCATCATTTACGGTAAAGAACCGCATAATGATATGTGGTAAGCCGGCGGTACCAAACATTAATGCTAACCCTAAAGAAAGCGCAGATATTGGATCAGAAACTAATCCTCCGGGACTCATAATTTTTTGACCATTTGAATGAACGGCAATAGCTTCTTTAAACAGGGTATTGAAGTTGAAATTGACGGCTTTCATGACCATCAACGCCATGAATGTGGCACCAGCCAATAACAGGATTGCTTTAATAATCTGCACCCATGTTGTTGCCAGCATTCCGCCAAACAGCACATATAAAACCATCAAAATACCCACTAAAACCACAGCGATGTAGTAATTCAGCCCAAATAACAACTCGATGAGTTTTCCTGCTCCAACCATCTGTGCAATCAGGTATAAAGCAACCACCACCAGTGAGCCTACTGCTGATAATGTACGGATTGGGCGCTGTTTTAGTCGGTAAGAAGCAACATCAGCGAATGTGTAGCGTCCCAGATTTCTTAATCGTTCTGCGATTAGGAACAAAATAATCGGCCAGCCGACAAGGAAACCAATAGAGTAAATAAGGCCATCATAACCGGAGGTATAAACCAACGCTGAAATTCCCAGAAATGATGCTGCAGACATATAATCGCCTGCAATCGCCATACCGTTTTGGAAGCCAGTGATCCGCCCGCCTGCGGTATAGTAATCAGAACGTGAAATTGTTCGTTTTGATGCCCAATAAGTGATGTAAAGTGTGAACCCGACAAATAACAGGAACATGATAATTGCCTGAATATTTAAAGGTTGTTTTTCTACATTTCCTGAAATGGTATCAGCTTGCGTGAGAATGGGTTGGAGAGAAGAAAATAGCGTGATTGTTGATAAGACAAGTTTTCTCATTTTCTCACCTCATTGAGAATAGCTGAGGTTAAACGATCAAATTCACCGTTCGCTCTGATTACGTAGATCCCCGTTAATATAAAAGAAATAAAAATAATACCGACACCCACAGGAATACCACGAGTCATGCTGGAGCCCTCATAAAGAGGTGTACCGAGCCATCCGGGAGCAAAAGCAATGAGGAAAATAAAACCAACATAGAGTATTAACATAATGGCAGATAACAACCAGGCAAAGCGCCCACGCTTTTCAATTAACTCTTTAAAGTGAGGGTTGTTTTCGATTTCTTGATAAATATCGGTACTCATCAGGCTATCTCCTTTTAGGTATTAAAGGACGAACCTTAAACAACATTAAGGGTTGTCAGATACGGAGCAGCAACATTCGAGAGAATGCATGACTATCTGCCACGTCCCTGAACAGTTCTGTATTTTTGATGATGTTACCAAGCCGCCTTGCGGCGGCGTGCATGTGAACTATTGAGCCTTATGGCATATACATTAAGGCATCATTATGGATTGCTTTTCTTCCAATAATTTTTCTACAACGCCGGGATCAGCCAAAGTTGAAGTATCACCTAAGTTGCCAGTGTCACCAGAAGCAATTTTGCGTAAAATACGCCGCATAATTTTTCCTGAACGTGTTTTGGGTAGCGAGTCAGTCCAGTGCAGGATATCCGGAGTCGCAATTGGGCCGATTTCTTTGCGAACCCAGCTTCTGACTTCTGCATACAGATCAGGAGAAGGTTCTTCACCATGAATTAATGTGACATAAGCATAAATCGCTTGCCCTTTAATATGGTGTGGTATCCCGACAACAGCCGCTTCCGCAATTTTGGGATGGGCAACCAAAGCTGATTCAATTTCTGCGGTTCCCAATCGGTGGCCTGAAATATTCAGCACATCATCAACACGACCAGTAATCCAGTAATAACCATCTTCATCTCGTCTGGCACCATCGCCGCTGAAATACATGCCTTTGAAGGTAGAAAAGTAGGTTTGCTCAAAACGATCATGATCACCAAACAGAGTGCGAGCCTGTCCCGGCCATGAATCGGTAATAACGAGATTACCTTCACTCTCACCGCTTAAGGTTTCTCCGGTATTATCGACGATCGCAGGGTTTACGCCGAAAAATGGCAGAGTGGCTGATCCAGCCTTGAGGTCGGTTGCTCCGGGTAATGGCGTGATCATGAATCCACCTGTTTCTGTTTGCCACCACGTATCGACAATAGGGCACTTACTGTTGCCTATTTTCTTGTAGTACCATTCCCACGCTTCTGGATTGATGGGTTCGCCCACTGACCCCATAATGCGTAATGATGTGCGTTTGGTGCCTTCAATGGCTTTATCCCCTTCTGCCATTAACGCTCGAATGGCAGTTGGTGCGGTATAGAGGATATTGACCTGATGTTTATCTACAACCTGACAGAGGCGATTAACATCCGGGTAGTTTGGTACACCTTCAAACATTAAGGTTGTAGCACCACAGGATAGCGGGCCATAAAGCAAATAGCTGTGACCTGTTACCCAGCCTACATCAGCTGTACACCAGTAAACTTCGCCGGGACGGTAATCAAACGTATACTTGAATGTCAAAGATGCATAGACCAGATAACCACCAGAGGTATGTAGAACACCTTTAGGTTTACCTGTTGAACCTGATGTATAAAGAATAAATAACGGATCTTCGGCATTCATCTCTTCAGCAGGGCAATCTGTACTCACCTCTTTGGTTAATTCATGCCACCATAGATCGCGCCCGGTATGCCAGTTTGTTGCATTATCCGTACGTTTGAAGACGACGACATTCGTCACATTTTTCACCGCCGGATTGTTTAATGCTTCATCGACATTTTTTTTCAGCGGAACAACTCGACCAGCCCGTAAACCTTCATTGGCTGTGATGATTAACTTCGCATTTGAATCGATAATTCGACCGGAAATTGCCTCAGGAGAAAAGCCGCCGAAAATCACGGAGTGAATCGCGCCAAGCCGGGCACAAGCCAGCATGGCGACAGCAGCTTCCGGCACCATTGGCATATAAATAGCGATAACATCGCCTTTTTTTACCCCGAGCTTTTTCAATACATTGGCGAATTGACAGACATCATGGTATAGCTCCTGATACGTAACATGTCTGGATTCAGCCGGATTGTCTCCTTCCCAGATAATGGCGGTCTGATGACCTCGCTCCTGTAAATGGCGGTCAAGGCAGTTAGCACTTAGGTTAAGTGTGCCATCTTCAAACCAGCGGATACTGATATGCCCGGGGTCGAAAGAGGTATTTTTCACCTTTGTATAAGGTTTTATCCAATCGACAATTTTACCTTTCTCTCCCCAGAACCCCTCAGGATCTTGTCGTGAACGTTGGTATTCTTGCAAATATTGTTGTTTGTTTATCAGGGCTGTTTCTGCGATGTCAGCAGGAATCGGGTGCTTAATTATTTGAGTCATATTTTTATCTCCTTGCAATTGTTAATACTATGTCAAAACAAGGTTAACTAAAGTGTAAGGATAATTTTTGTTTCTTTTTTGCGCGGAAGATCACGCAATAGAGATAATGAATGTTATGAAGGGAACATTTAGTGCGGTGTATTTATATAAAATATACCGTCATTAATAATCTTATTTTTGGAAAAATTAACTAACTAGCCGATTCCACTTGGTTATTTATTCTTATTTATAGATTAAACACAAAAGGAAAGGAAACCACAGTGATATTATGGAATTGATAATCATTTTCATTACCATTTGATTCACTATAATAATCCTGTTGCTTACAAGGTGATCTTCATCCCCAATAAATAAAGGGTGTATGTATTTTAAACAACTGGAGATTTAATATGAGTCATTCATTACCTTCCTTGCCTTATTCTTATGATGCTCTGGAACCTCACTTTGATGAACAAACGATGGTTATTCATCATACCAAACACCATCAAACCTATGTTGCAAATACCAATACCGCACTGGAAAACTTCCCTGAACTCGCTGAGCTGGACATTGATGATCTGGTTCAGCAGCTTGACAGAATCCCAGCGGATAAACGTACTTTTATGCGTAATAACGCAGGAGGTCATTCAAATCACAGCATGTTCTGGAAGGGGCTGAAATTAGATACAACGTTATCCGGTGCTTTAAAAGCGGCGATAGAACGGGATTTTGGCAGTATTGATGCTTTCAAAACAAAATTCGAACAGGCCGCAGCAACTCGCTTCGGCTCTGGCTGGGCTTGGCTGGTACTGAAAGCAGACGGAAAACTCGATGTTGTTTCTACTGCAAATCAGGATAGCCCATTGATGGGAGAAGAAATTTCCGGCACTTCCGGTTATCCCATTTTAGGGTTAGATGTATGGGAACATGCTTATTATCTTAAATATCAAAATCGTCGCCCTGATTATATTAAGGCGTTTTGGCATGTCGTAAATTGGGACGAAGCGGCAAGGCGTTACGAAGAAAAAATTAAATAACCGCTATTATCCTCATCTTTCAGAAAATGCTGATCATTATCATGGTCAGCATTTTTATTGTTCATCATTTTCTCTATCATTCGATTTTTTCTTGTTTCGCGATTAAAGGCACATTATGAAAAAGAACGCTGTCATAACGATTACAACCCTTATAGTATCCTCACTACTAATGTCTGGCTGTGCACAGCCCAAAACAAGTGCTGAACGGAATGCCAAGCATTTTGTTTATGCTTCTAATGATGATTTTGACCCCAATTTTAGGACCAAAATCTACGATAGTATTGAGCTTTCAGTACCGTTTTTTGAACAATTCTGGCAGTTGGGTAAAAAAGATAGAGAAGCCGGAGTATCCCCCGAACAGGCGCAGGAACGAGTCATTTATTTAAAAGGTGATGAATTCATGAATTCAATTCGGAGAACATCACATTTTGAGGGCAGAGTTTATGAGAGTAGCGAAGGCCCTTCACTAAGATGGCGTAAGGCAATGTCCGAAGCTATCTCTGCTACTTATATGGATGGTTATGCAGGTCGGAACTAACCGCTTGTTCTACTGACTGTCTGGTTGTTATTTGTTTATTGAGGAGAAATGGAAATGTATTACCCGCAGATATATAGAGGAAAAATAATCTCCTCCGAGAAGTTGGGTTCCTCTGCAATCAACAAACTGCTGGTAAATGGCAGTTTACAGCTGACTTCTCTGGGACTGGAAGGTGATGAACAGGCAGAATCCCGTTTTCATGGCGGGCCGGATCGTGCGCTTTGCCATTATCCGATGGAACATTATCTATTTTGGAAAAGGCAATTTCCTGAATTAATGGAATTATTTGTCCCCCCCTTATTTGGTGAAAATATATCAACGGAAGGAATGACAGAAGATAACGTTTATATCGGGGACATTTTCCAGTGGGGAGAGGCAATGATTCAGGTAACTCAGCCCCGTTCTCCTTGTTATAAACTTAATATTACTACCGGTATTGAGAATTTTGCTGCTATCATGCAGGATAGAGGCTATTGCGGCTGGTTATACCGTGTTATCTCTTCAGGTGTAACCTGTGCGCGGGAGCCCATAAAACTTCTCAGCCGGAATAGTGATGTTTCTGTGAAAGAAGCCATTTCCATCGTTTTTCATAGTCCATTTGATGAAGAACAATATCGTCGTTTAATGAGCGCTGCCGGGCTCTCTGCCAGCTGGAACCTGACGATGCAGAAACGTATACTTCATGGAAAAATAGAGAGTTTTACTTATCGTTTATTTGGGAAGTAATTGTTTGTAATCAATATTATATATAAATCTCTGATATTAAGAAAAAGCAAATCAACCAAAAATTGTTTTACTTTATTAAATAAAGAGGTGGTTTATGAATATACCCAATAAAGTTCATTATTTTTGGACTGGAAACAATATCTCTAAAGAAAATTTAATGAATATTATTAGCATGAGAGGAAAAAACCCTGACTTCGAATTTCATTTATGGGTTAGTGATAAATCATTAATCGTAAAAACGTTTAGCTCAATGTTAACAGAATCTGGTGAAATATTTGGGTGTGAATTTGATAAATTTGGTGAATTTGGTGGATTTGAAAAATCTGGTGAGTCAAATGAATCAGATGAGTCAGATGAATTTGGGGAGTTTGTTGAATTTAAAAGTGAAGATCTAAAGTACAAAAATAAATTTATAAAAAAATCGAATCGTTTTTTCATAAGGAATATAAATGAGGCGTTCATATCATTAGGGAAAAGTTTTTTTAACTTAGAATCAATGTATTACCGTAATATAAATGGATTTTATAATAATTATGCGTTGGCCAGTGATATTGCACGACTTGTTATTTTATATACAGAAGGGGGCGTTTATTTAGATGTTGATGTTAAATTTAAAAAAAGTAATAAAGTAAACTTCTTTAAAGAAATTAATGTGGCATCAGGCATTTCTTTTGGTGATGTAACTGGAAGTGGATGGATATCAAAATCCTTTGGAAATGCTATTATTGCGGCTCCTATTAGATCATCTAACATTTTAGATATACTGAAAATCATAAAAAATAAAATAGAAAAAAATCTCAGGGAAAAATGTTATGATATGAGAGGAGTAATGTCAAAGACCAAAAAGGCCAACCCACCTCATATCAATAATCCCATTAACTCTAACGCAACAATTTCACTGATAAATTTTTCCGAACCCAATAAAGGTATTTCCTTTTCGAGTGAAGAGGATGAATTTAATCAATGGAATGAGGCGATTAAAAAATATCCTAAAGGTGCAAAGGATACTTGGTCTGCTTCTCGCGTAGTGCCGGACTTTCGTTATGAAGCTGCGTGTTATAATACAGGGCCACATATGTATGCAAAATATTTAAAAGATTCTGATCCAAGGGTTTTTGAGAAATTTAGATTTGAGAAAGGAAAAGAGCCTCTATTTGAGAAAGTTGATGCTGAGGGAAAATGGAGGGAGAAAAGGATGTTAAAAAGGAAAATGGATGGAGTGCGTTCTGATGATACAGAATTCCCTTCTTTTTCCAAATATATTTTGGATGATGATGAGATTATGAACAGATTAAAAAAATTAGGATGGGCTTAAATTACAGTAAATATATTTAATATATAGTTAAAGAGGACTCTACTATGAATGTACCAAAAAAAATACATTACTTTTGGGTCGGAAATAATATTTCTGAAAATGACTTAAGAAATATTATCACAATGAAGTCTGAAAATCCCGGTTTTAAAGTTAATATTTGGGGAAGTGGGAATGATAATTCATTAATATTGAAAACATTTAGAAATATTAAATTTAAAAATAATGGAGGAGAATTTGATGTTGGTGAATTATTTGGGGATTATTTTTCATATAGGAACATTGAGTCTGCATTTTCTTTCTTAATAAATAAATCTTCAACTATCATTAACAATGATTTTATAACTTCATGTTATAGTCGAAAAAAACATGAATTAGCTAAATTTGGCATTCATTTTGATAACCCGTCTAAGATAAAGAAAATTCTTAATAATATCTTTAATATTAAAGAAAGTGGGCATTGTCAGAATTATTCTAATGTGATGAAATTTTTGCATCATGTATACCACCTCCAGATGAGTGGTCATTTTTATAATTATGCATCAGCTGGTGATATTGCTCGCTTGGCTATTTTATATATGGAAGGAGGCATATACCTTGATGTTGATGTTGAACTTACAGACTCAGATATTAAGTATATGAAATCAAACTGTTTTGATAAAACACTATTAACACCAAAACCTTTTAACAGAAGGGCAAGGTTTGAAAAATTAGAACTAAAATCGGATATAGGTTTTGGTGATTGTCAGGGAATGGGGTGGGGAAAAATAAGGGAAAGTGATGAAAAATTTTCAAATAGTATTATTGCTTCACAACCTCAATCTGAAAACATTATGGCTATTTTAGTCTTTATGGCCTGTAATATTAAAAATCACGTTTATAATGATGAAGATAATACATTAAGTTCAACATGGAGAACCGGAATTTGTCCTGGTCTGCCATGGAATAAGCCCTTGGATCGTAGATGTCGTCGGCTTAGCACCACTGTTGATATGACAGGGCCATCCGCTTATCAGGAGCTTTTTTCTCTAGTTAAAGATAATGCTCAGGAAGATGATAGAAGGAGTTCTACTGTCAAACCACCCCGGGATTGGCAAATGAGTAGCGGGATCGATCTAATGTTTAAAGAGGTTAATAATGATGGAAAATGGGCGATAGTGAATAAGAAAAAATAACAGGTTAGTGATTAAATTATGCTTAATAGATTTTTAAAATCTGTCGAAAATCAGCTCTCGAAAAGTATGCCAAAGAGATAAATGGACACTCTTTGGCATTCATATAAACCTATTACGGATGAGCAATAAACCCAATTGATTCATAAACCTTGTTCAGGGTTTCCTGAGCACGAGCTTGCGCTTTTGCTGCGCCTTCTGCCATGACTTGGTTAAGTAGTGCTTCATCATTACGGAAATGATGGAAACGTTCCTGTAAGCCGGACAGCATTTCACACACCGCATCAGCAACTGCACCTTTCAGGTGGCCGTACATCTTCCCTTCAAACTCAGCTTCCAATTCAGGGATAGTCTTGCCTGTTACACCTGAAAGAATATCCAGTAAGTTAGAAACACCCGGTTTGTTTTCCAGATCATAACGGACACAAGGCGGTTCTTCGGAATCAGTGACAGCACGTTTGATTTTTTTGGCAACAGATTTTGGATCTTCCAACAACGCAATAACATTATTGCGGTTATCATCAGACTTCGACATTTTCTTGCTCGGCTCTTGTAATGACATGACACGAGCGCCTTCTTTCGGAATGAAAGGTTCCGGGATCGTGAAAATCTCACCGTAAAGAGCATTGAAACGTTGTGCCAAATCACGAGTCAATTCAAGGTGCTGTTTCTGATCAATACCTACAGGGATTTGATTAGCCTGATAAAGCAAAATATCAGCAGCCATCAGGACAGGATAGTTAAACAGACCCGCATTAATATTTTCCGGGTAACGGGCGGACTTATCCTTAAACTGGGTCATACGGCTGAGTTCACCGAAATAGGTATAGCAATTCAGTGCCCAAGCTAGCTGGTTATGCTGAGGTACGTGTGATTGTACGAAAATAGTGCTTTTCTTTGGATCGATACCACAGGCAAGGTAAAGTGCCAGCGTATCCAGCGTACGTTTTTTCAGTTCTTCAGGATCCTGACGTACGGTAATGGTGTGCTGGTTAACAATACAATAGATGCAATCATATTCATCCTGCATCTGAACCCACTGACGTAACGCTCCCATGTAGTTACCGATGGTCAATTCACCGGAAGGTTGCGCACCGCTGAATACAATAGGTTTCTGTGTTGTTGGTTTCGTTGCTGTGGGTTCGTTCATTTTATTACGCTTCCTGTAAGTTCAAAGTGGGTAATCCAATTGTTGGTAGTAAATCCGGGAAATTGTCCAATACATAATCCGGGTGATTTAATGTGATTGATTCCCCATAGTTATATCCATAGGTTAAGCCAACACAAGGGCAACCTGCCGCCTGCGCAGCTAAAATATCATTACGGGAATCACCAACAAAAAGCAATTCTTCTTTATGTAAACCAAACATGCCCATTGTCAGATACAGTGGTGCCGGATGAGGTTTTTTCTGTTTAACATCGTCTCCTCCCAGTACCAGTGAAAAGTATTGACTGATACCGAGGGATTCCAGCAATGGAGCAATAAACGGTGTCGGTTTATTAGTAATAATCGCCATCGGCAGGTTATGTTTTGCCAGCTCAGCCAAAGTTTCTTTGACATGAGGGAATAGTGTGCTGCCTGTTGTGACAGCGGTTTCATAGAATTTATCGAACAGGCCGCGAATTTCACTGAACAGCTCAGGGGTAAACTCTCCGGCAGCCCATTTCAGAGCACGTTCAACCATGATGTCCGCGCCATTACCCACCCACACAGCAACGCGTTCTTTGCCTGCGGCGGGAAGACCTTTGGTGAGTAAGGCCTGATCCAGAGCATCTGCCAGCCCACCGGCGCTGTCTACCAGCGTTCCATCCAGATCAAATGCAATGGCCTGAATGGCTTGTACTACATTTTTTTTCATCATGTTGCCTGTCGTTATGCCACTGTTGATAACTCATTGCGCATTTCATCAATGACTGTTTTGTAGTCAGGTTGACTGAAAATGGCAGAGCCTGCAACGAACATGTCTGCACCAGCCTGAGCTGCCGCAGCGATGTTGTTGGCTTTGATACCACCATCAATTTCGAGACGGATATCATAGCCGCTTTCATCGATAATTTTACGGACATGACGCAATTTATGTAGGGTTTCCGGAATGAAAGACTGGCCGCCGAAACCGGGGTTAACTGACATCAATAAAATAACGTCGAGTTTATCCAGTACATAATCCAGATAGCTCAGAGGTGTTGCCGGATTGAATACCAAACCAGCTTTACAGCCATGATCTTTAATCAGCTGTAGTGTCCGGTGAATATGTTCACTCGCTTCGGGATGGAAAGTGATATAGGTTGCACCGGCCTTAGCAAAATCGGGGATAATGCGATCTACAGGCTTCACCATCAGATGAACATCGATGGGAGCGGTAATACCATAATCGCGCAGTGCCTGACAGACCATCGGGCCGATTGTCAGGTTTGGTACGTAATGGTTATCCATAACGTCAAAATGCACAACATCAGCACCGGCAGCCAGCACCTTTGCGGTATCTTCACCCAGACGGGCGAAATCTGCAGATAGAATGGATGGGGCAATCAGAAAATCTTTCTTCATTATTCTCTTCTCCAATTCATTGTTTATCCCCGTTATTTCAGGGGCAGGAAACCTCAATCACTTCTGGCAGTATAACGCCAAAAGTTCATCAACTTTACTGCGGGCAAGAATATTTCTACTTATTGTCCGGCGGGCTTTAACAATGTAAAGGGAAGCATGATGATACCATTCACGTGTCATCGGCGTGTCATGGTTGGATATGAGTACCGGAATACCATGTTGAGACGAAAGATTATAGGCAAGCCGCGCCAGATTTTCTTGGTCTGTCAGGTTAAAACTATTTGTATGGTAGGCTGTAAAATTTGCAGTTGCTGAAAGAGGCGCATAGGGAGGATCGCAGTAAACCACTGAGCCTTTTGGGGCATGGGTTAATGCGACTTCATAATGCTGGCAGATAAAAGTAGCCTTCTGAGATTTTTCAGCGAACCAATACAGCTCATCTTCCGGAAAATAAGGTTTTTTATAGCGTCCGAAAGGAACATTAAACTCGCCGCGTAAATTATAGCGACACAGACCGTTATAGCAGTGACGGTTAAGATACAGAAACAACACGCTGCGATGGAATGGATCTTTGCTTTTGTTGAACTCTTCTCTCAGGCGATAGAAGGTTTCAGACGTATTGTATGCTGGTGAAAATAAAGGACGGACATGATCAATAAACTCATCCGCGCGAAATTTTACTGTATCGTACAGATTGATCAGATCATTATTGATATCTGATAAGAGATAAGAATCATAATCGGTATTCAGGAATACCGAGCCTGCGCCAACAAATGGCTCAACTAAGCGATCGCCCTCTGGCAGATGACGTTTAATATCATCCACCAAGGGGTATTTTCCACCGGCCCATTTTAAGAAAGCGCGTTTTTTTTTCATGCCGTCAATAAAGTATTCAATAATTTCAGAGTCGCAGATTGTACTCTGTTTAGGACAGCATATCAGCGCCTAATCAAAATAGTTTTATTTTTTCAGATCTTGGTGAACCTGTTGTAGTTTTCTTACCCAGGGTTTTTGTGTCCGAACGTCTACAGGGAGTGAGGCAATCGCTTTTTTGGCGTCAGAAGCGGAATTGTAGCTACCGTAGATCAAAATAAACCATGTTTTATCATTACGTTTAGTTTCATAAACTTTGTAATGGGAAAGGTTATTCTTTTTCGCAAAAGCAATCAAGGTATCCGGGCGACTGGCGCTACTTAACTGGAGAGTAAATCGATTTGCCGGTACTTTCAGTAGGTCTTCACCGATATTTGCAGTACTTTGCTTATTTATCTGATGGTCAGTCGTTGCGGGCTTCGTGGCTACCTTATGTTGTTTTTCGGTTTTTTCCTGTTCAACCGGCGTTACGGTTGTTTGCTTTACACGGTTTTGTTGTGGTGCTGGTTGTGAGGCAGGTTGGTTCGTCTGTTCCGTATTTTTTTGTACTGCATTGTTGATATTGCTCTGTTGCTGATTTAAAGCATCAGAAATATCACCGGGTAATTCGATACGTTGGTTGTAGCCACTTGTTCCGCTGGCCGGAGAAAGGTTCTGACTAGGGGTACTACTGATTGGCGGCATGCCTATTTCATGCGGATGGTCGGTGGCAGAAGTTGCAGGTGTGGAGGGCACTTCTTGCGCGCTATTTTGCTCATTGTCGGAAGATGATGAAGTGCCGGATAGGTTGATACTTTTCTCGACTGAATTTGATGACTGTTGCTTTTCATGTTCTGTTGGCGATTTCAGGGCAGAACTGATAGCGATAATAAGCAGTAAAAGCACAAGGATACCGGCCCCAATCATCATTTGTTGACGGGATATGGCCAGTTTTGGATTCTGCTTTTGGGGACGTGATCGCTGAGGAGGACGATCAGAGGTATCGGGTTTAAACTCGTTTTCTGTTTTTTGTTTATTGTCTGATTTTAGTTCGTCCATATGCCCTCCCAGCTGAGATAATACTGCCAATTGCTATGTGACTAAGTAATAGGTTTGGCGGCCTGACCTAACTTAACTGAAACTGTTCACATTATACCCATTATTTGAAAAATCTATCGGATATATCTATCAATGTAGCTATTTTATAGCAAACAGCCAGAAAATTAGGGATCATTCACTACAACGTCGGATGGCATCTAATATGACATCGGTGCTGATATCAGAACGAAGTTCTGCTTTCCCGAGCGCTGTGGGTAATACCAGACGAAGCTTGCCTGCGGTGACTTTTTTATCGCGCATCATATGGGGTAAATAATTTTCAGGAGGCATTTCTGACGGGCCATGTACAGGCAGTTTTGCTCTTTCCAGCAGGTTGATGATGCGTTGTGTATCCTGACCGGAGAACGAGCCAACAAGTTCAGAAGCCCGTGCAGCCATGACCATTCCTGCCGCGACTGCTTGCCCATGCAGCCAGACTCCGTATCCCATTTCAGCTTCAATGGCATGCCCGAAAGTATGGCCGAGATTTAATAAAGCCCGCATACCGGAGCGTTCATGCTCATCTGCTGCAACAACAAGGGCTTTCAGCTCACAGCAACGACGGATGCAGTAAGCCATAGCCTGATGATCGAGATCCAATAATTTTTCGATATTGCCTTCAAGCCAGTCGAAAAACTCACCGTCCAGAATCACGCCATATTTGATCACTTCAGCCAGCCCTGCATAAAGCTCTTGAGCTGGCAGGGTATTTAAACAGTTGAGATCAATGACTACAGAGGCGGGCTGGTAAAACGCCCCAATCATGTTCTTACCGAGGGGATGGTTGACCCCGGTTTTTCCACCAACAGAAGAGTCAACCTGAGAAAGTAGAGTGGTGGGCACCTGAATGAAACGGGTGCCGCGCTGATAGCTGGCAGCAGCAAAACCCGTCATATCACCGATGACACCACCACCGAGAGCGATAAGCGTTGTGTCCCGAGCATGATTATTTTCCAGTAAGGCCGAAAATATATCATTGAGCACAAAAAGTGATTTGTATTGTTCACCGTCAGGTAAGATAACTTCATTCACCCGAAGGCCCATATTCAGCAATGTGGATTTCACCTGTTCAAGATACAGGGGAGCCAGTGTTTCATTGGTCACTATCATGACCTGCTGACCAGATTGCAGGGGCCTGAATGCTTCACTGCTCGAAAACAGCCCTTGGGCGATGGTAATTGGGTAGCTTCTTTCACCTAACGTAACAATCACTTGTTCCATATCAGCTTTCGCCTTATTTTTTGCAACGGATTGAATCCGCGGAAATTAATTTTTTTCCAATAATTCAATAATTTGATTAGCTACAACTTTGGCGCTTTGCTCATCTGTACGTATAGTCAGGTCAGCAATTTCCTCATACAGAGGATTGCGCTCATCAGCCAGATTTTCTAAAACTTCACGTGCTGGTGCATCAACTTGAAGTAAAGGGCGTTTTTTGTCGCGCTGGGTACGAGCTAACTGTTTTTCGATAGTTGTTTCTAAATAGACGACAACACCACGGGCAGACAGACGATTGCGGGTTTCTTTTGACTTAACAGACCCCCCCCCAGTTGCCAATACAATGCCTTGTTTCTCAGTCAGTTCGTTAATTATTTTTTCTTCGCGTTCACGGAAGCCTTCTTCGCCTTCCACATCGAATACCCAGCCCACGTCAGCTCCGGTACGTCGCTCAATTTCTTGATCGGAGTCGTAAAACTCCATATTGAGTTGCTGAGCTAACTGACGACCAATAGTGCTTTTGCCGGCACCCATAGGCCCAACCAGAAAGATATTGCGTTTCTCTGCCATGTTTTTGGTATTACTAAGACTATTTGTTAATGATAACCCGCCCCGCCAATCAGATTAGCCGCGGGACCTAAACTGAAACCTCATGAGTGAAATGTGAGATCAGATGGAAAAATTATCTCAGCACATCAGCCTATATTGCAACTATATAAATCTGCACGAACCGATTGAATCGGGTTCATGCCTTTTTTCTGGCTGACTGTAACCCTACCCGTGGATATTTCGGTAGGCTTTTGCTGGTAATAAGAGACCTGCTCACTCAATTAGTTAATCCTTGTATGCTAAATTGTTCTCAGCGTCAAATCCATAAACAGGTCAGACCAAGAAAAATGGCTGATAATAGGGCAAAAAAGTCCCATTAACTGTCTTCAATTAACTGATAAATATATCTATATTTTTTATTGATTAAATATCAGTCAATTGAGGTGTAATAAAAATTACGAGTTCTCTTCGACTATGTCGTTCTCCCTGTTGGTTAAATAATGCACCCAAGATAGGTATTTCTGACAAGTAGGGCACTTTTTGCAGACTGGCCCCTTTTTTCTGCTGAAAAATACCGCCCAGAATAAGTGTTTCGCCATTTCTAACGGTAACTTGTGTCATTATTTCTTGTTTATCAATCGCTAGATTTTCATTTCCGCCCTGATTAATGGGAAGGCCGGGCGCATTCTGGCTGATCTTCAGTATTAACCGGATTTTTCCGTTCTTTAAAATGTGTGGCGTTACCTCCATCCCTAATACGGCCTCTTTAAACTGAATCGTTGTTTTATCCTTATCCTGTACGATATAAGGAATATCCGAACCCTGTTTGATACTGGCTGGTTGCTGGTGTGAGGCTGTCAATCGTGGGCTGGCAATAATATCCAGTTGATTTTCCTGTTCTAATGCACTGAGTTCCATTTCCAGCAGAGTGGCATGGATACGGGCTGCATTCAGTACTAAACGATGGCTTTGGTTACCAGCAGGCTGATGCAGGTTCAGGCGGTTAAACCCCAGTGCTCGATTTTGTGGATCAGCGGTAATACCCCAGTGAATACCTAATTCATGTAGTGCTTCCCTGCTGCTGGTGACAATATGAGCAGTAATTTGAACTTGTTGTTGTGGTGTATCGACTTCTTTCAGCCAGTTTTTGATGCGAGTAATAGCATCAAATTTATCTTCTAATATCAGGCTGTTTGTTAAAGCATCATGTTCTACTTTTCCCCATTTTGTCAGTAAAGCAGGGGTATTTTTTTGCAATTGTGCTGTTATTTTCCCGGCATCAGCGTATTGCAGGGTAATAACCTGATATTCGATTTCCTGATCATCCTGTTCTGACTGATGGAACTCCGTCACTTCATCTGCCGTGCTTTCATTGTTAGGGTTGTGTGGAGGCTGAAAAGGATCTCTAACACTGATGGAAAAAGCGGCTTCTCCCGATTCAGCATTTTCAGCACAACTGAAAAAGGATAAAAACAGGAGTGTCAGTAAGGTGTAAACACAATTCTTCATTGCTGCTTTTCCTCATCATTTATATTTCCCTCATGACTCATATCTGCCAGTACCATGCGGACAGTCAGGCCATTATCGGCGGGGGTGATTGTGAGGTGCTTAATCAGCAATAAGGGCCGTAACTGCTGAATTTCACTGAGAAAGAGGAGTAATTGCTCATAGGTCAGTGACAATATGATATGCCATAAAATCTGATGGCCTTCTTTGCGGCTTTTCCATTCCATCAGTTGGCTGCCGGAACGGGTTAAAGGCTGGTGGAGCCGTTTAAGTACGGTGGTTTTCGGGGATGATGTTATGTGACTATTTGAGTCGAGATTAGCGGTTATCTGCTGGATTTGTTGGTGAAGTTCGGTTAAATCCGGTAGTTCGGAAAAACGGGTTTGAGATAATGCAATATCATTTTTCTGTTCTGCTATTTTGAAGCGAAAAGAATGAATGGCATTTTTATTGCCCTGCCAGACAAAAAAATAAAAACCCAATATAAGAGGAACGATCACCAATTGCTGTAATAAAAATAATTGCCATGCAGGGCGAAGTAACCACACAAGATAATTATTTTTCATCACTGTTCCCCATTAACCACTCAGCATCAATGGTAAATACCCGAAAGTAGTCTTCAGGTGTCGTTGTCATTTTTTTCAGCTGGACATTGATAAGTGAAATATTGCTTGTCAGGTTATCTAATAAATCAGAAACATCTTCATAGTTTTGGCTATTGGCAGCAAAAACTAATTGACCGGAATCATCACTGAATGTGGTTAGCCAGCTTTTTTCCGGTAATAAGTGAGGAAGTTGCCGAAATAGCTGTAAATATCGCTGGTTCTGCTCCATGAATAACTGTTTTTTCCTTAATTGTTGAGCCAGTTGTTGTTGCTGATGAACAGCCTGTTCTGTTTCACTGATAGTTTGTTTTAATTGCGCAAGTTGGTGGCTATTTTCAGTAAATTGTTTTTGATATTGTCCAATTTGTTGTTTTTGCTCTATTGAAATGATGACCTGAGCGGCAGTCCACAGGAACAGCTGTAACCCGAGGAACAGCCCCCATTTATGGCACCGACGTTTAAGTTTTGCCTGTCGCCAGGGTAGAAAATTTACCTGATGCATCATTGATCATCCGGTCTTAGTGCTAATCCTGCCGCGATCATGAACGCATTTATATTTTCCGGTATTGGGGGCTGGTAATGACAAAATGCTGACAGTGGGTGCCAGACCTGAACGGATCCTACTGGTGCGGCCTGCTGCTCTACCGGAGTCAGGCTGGTGGATTGTTCATCACTGTAATAAATCGGGTAACTTTCCCTGTCCGGAGTCATAGGGAGCTGGCTGATGACTTGTGTCAGACTGGTATGAGACTGCGTTGATACCAGCCCATAACTGAAAGGTTGGTTCGCCGGGGCCAGCCATAGCCAGTCAGTTATGCGTTGATGAACCAGCCAGCTGTTGCAGGGAATTCCGGCAAGTTCGGCTACATAGCGTAATGCACAGGGGGCAATATCGATGGCATCGGGGGATAAACCGATTTCTGCGAGCAGACTGAGCCAGAAATTAAGGTCTTTTTGGCGGGTTGCGCTTATACAGATTTGTTGCCCATGCACCCGATAATCGAGAGCCAGATCCGTGGTGGGAAATTGTTTTTCGGCATTAGCGCGGACAAACCAACCGAGTTCCGGCTCCTGTAATGAAATGTGCTGAGGCAGAGGAATTTGTTTCTGTAATGTTTGTTGAACAGGCAGTGCCAGCCTTAATTTAACCTTGTTAGGCAATATTTGCCGCCACTGCGTTAAAATTTGACGTAATTTTTCTGGGTACTGTAACCATCCCCCTGAGATAGGGTTGTTTGGTACCTTATTTAATAAGGGTGTTTCACTCAATGACGATGTTTCATTAAATAAAGAATAGTGCCAGCAATGCCGGAGTTGCCAGCCATGACGGCGTTTAGTGGCCGCAATCGCACGAATGTAATGATTATGGATATCCAGCCCGATATACCATTTTGCCGGGTACATATAGTGATTTCCTTATCAGTGGTGAGTTATTAATGAAAGGTCATATTCATCGTGTTGTATAGCCTTTATACTACGTACTAATCGTTTATAAACTGCCTCATTAACATGGCGTGAGAAATTTCAGGTGAAGTTCATAAAGTATTTTTTGATCCTTGTCGTCTTTTGCATTTTCTTGGGAACTGCCTCGATTTTTGGTTTGTACAAATATATCGAGCCACAGTTACCTGATGTTGCGACTTTAAAGGATGTCCGATTACAGACACCGATGCAGGTGTTCAGTGCTGATGGCGAACTCATCGCTCAATATGGCGAAAAACGCCGCATACCGCTTACCCTATCCGAAATGCCTCCGTTGTTGGTAAAAGCGTTTATTGCCACCGAGGATAGCCGTTTTTATGAACACCACGGTGTTGATCCGATAGGTATTATTCGCGCTGCCTCCATTATGATGACTTCGGGTCACGCTTCTCAGGGAGCGAGTACCATCACGCAGCAGCTTGCGAGAAACTTTTTTCTTACCCCGGAAAGAACTTTGATACGTAAGGCGAAAGAAGTATTTCTGGCGATTAGAATTGAGCAGATGTTAACCAAGGATGAAATTCTTGAGCTGTATCTCAACAAGATCCATCTCGGTTATCGTGCGTATGGTGTCGGTGCTGCAGCGCACGTCTATTTCGGCAAAAACGTGAATGAATTGACACTGAGTGAAATGGCGATGATTGCCGGATTGCCGAAAGCCCCTTCAACGTTAAACCCGCTGTATTCTTATGAGCGCGCGACCAATCGCCGTAATGTGGTGCTGGGCCGTATGCTGGAAGAGGGCTACATTACTCAGCAGCAGTATTATCAGGCCAGAAGTGAGAAATTAGTTGCCCGTTATCACACTCCGCAGATTGCGTTTTCTGCGCCTTATCTGACTGAAATGGTCAGGCAGGATCTGATTAACCGTTATGGCGAAAATGCGTATACGGATGGTTATAAGGTCTATACCACGGTGACGCGCAAAATCCAGTTGGCTGCTGTCGATGCCGTTCGTACTAATGTGATTGATTATGATATGCGTCATGGTTATCGCGGTGCTCAGGAAGTGTTATGGAAATCAGGTCAGCTTGCATGGAACCAGTCTAAGATTACCGATAAGCTGAAAACCTTACCGAAATATGGTTCTTTATTGCCTGCGGTTGTCATGAAATCTAATGCTACTCAGGCAGAAGTGATGCTGACAGATGGCAGCAAAGTTGAATTGACGATGGCGGGAGTCCGCTGGGCACGTCAGTTCAAAACTGATAGCCTACAAGGGCCGGCACCACAGAGTGTGAATAGCGTCATTCGGGCGGGTGAGCAGATTTGGGTCAGAAAGGTCAATGATGTCTGGTGGCTGGCTCAATTGCCGGAAGTTAATGCGGCGTTGATTTCTATTAACCCCATAAATGGGGCGGTAGAAGCATTGGTTGGTGGGTTCAATTTTGAATTAAGCCAATTTAACCGCGTGACTCAATCTTTGCGTCAGGTTGGCTCCAATATCAAGCCATTCCTGTATACCGCAGCGATGGATAAAGGGCTGACGCTGGCGTCATTGTTGAATGATGCACCTATCAGCCGTTGGGATGCCGGTGCAGGTACGGACTGGCGCCCGAAAAACTCGCCTCCGACTTATGATGGCCCGGTTCGTTTGCGTCAGGGATTGGGGCAGTCCAAGAACGTGGTGATGGTACGTGCTATGCGTGCGATGGGTGTCGATTATGCGGCTGACTATCTGAAACGCTTTGGCTTACCGGGAGAAAATGTTGTCCGTACAGAATCACTGGCGCTGGGTTCACCGTCTTTCACACCAATGCAGCTAGTACGCGGTTATGCCGTGATGGCGAACGGTGGCTATCTGGTCGATCCTTACTTCATTAACAAAATTGAGAATGATGCAGGGAAAGTTCTGTACGAAGCGAAACCTAAGGTTGCCTGCCCACAATGTACTGATATTCCGGTGATCTACGGGGATACAACGCGCTCTATTGAGTTGTCCGAAGATTCGATTGAGAACGTCGCTCATTCCGATGTTTCCCAAAACTCCGTGTTATTACCACAGCCGGATCTGGAAAGTGTCGCGCCTAATCTGTACGTTGATGATCAGCAATACGCTCCGCATGTGATTAGTACGCCGCTGGCATTTCTGATCCATGATGCCCTGAAAACCAACATCTTTGGTGAACCGGGCTGGATGGGAACGGGTTGGCGCGCCGCCCGAGATTTAAAGCGTCGTGATATTGGTGGTAAAACCGGGACAACCAATAGTTCGAAAGATGCATGGTTCTCTGGTTACGGGCCGGATATGGTGGCAACAGTCTGGATTGGTTTTGATGAGCACAGCAGAAGTCTGGGGCGTACTCCGGCTCTGAAAGGAGAAGGTGGCGCGAAAACGGCTCAGCCAATCTGGGATGACTTCATGAAAATGGCATTAGAAGGCGTGCCTGAAAAACTGATGGAGGCGCCGAAAGGCGTTGTCTCTGTCACGATTGATCGGGCAACGGGTAAGCTCTCTAATGGTGGAAAAAATACCCGCGCTGAATATTTTATTGAAGGCACTCAGCCGACAGAATATTCCGTACCGGAGGCGGGCACGACTGTCATCGAGAATGGTGAAAGCCAAGAACTATTCTGATCAGTTTTAGATGCCTGCATGGCAGGTATTAAACCGAGATAAAAGGCTCTGTCAGGAAACTGACGGAGCCTTTTGTTATAGGTTATTGATGGATTTATTTATTCATTCTATCTTTCACCGCTTTTGCGAATGGTTTACCGCCATCCACAGCGGTGTAGTGAATATGAAGATTGATATCTTTTAATCGCCACACAGGTACAAGCCCCGGATAATAAAATATGTCATCGATAACATCTTGATCAGGGAACTCCAGTGTCCAGGTGGAAATGGCACCCGTGCCTTCGAACGGCAGGTAACGGTCATCATCAAACATCAGGGTATATAACCAATTCTCTTTCGCCACACTGCCATCATCCTCATTTAAGGAAGAAAGGGCGATTTGCTGTTGAGCGCGCAGATTATTAACCACATTTTTGCTGTTACCCGCTTTCCTGTTTGGATCATAGAGCCAATTAACTCCGTCCATATCCGGATGGGTTAACGTGGAACTACTGGTTTGGGTCAGGATAGCACTAATTTCTGATGACAGGACAGAGCCAAGATTCAGCGTATCCAGAGAGATTGAGACGGAAACCCGTTTAATTTGGCGCAGATAATGGCCGGGATAATTGTCGTCAAACAGTTTTGGATTCAGGGTAAAGGTGATGGATTGTTTATTATCGATCTGTTTTCTTAACCCGCCGCTCGTCAGTAATGAACTGAGGGAGACCGTTTTCTTAATATTCAAACGGCGCTCATTGCGCTGTAACCATGCATTTTCCATTTGAAGAAGATCCAACTGCAATGATTCCCCAGCCAGCAGCCCACGATAAGAGTCGTTCCATGCCGTCGTTTTAATAAAGCTCTGACGTCTGTAATCCCCGACTTCATAACGCCAGCTACTTTCTGCCATCAGGCACATGGATAGCACGGCATCATAAGCCGGAGCATACAAGGCAGCCAGACGCCCCATCAGCCATTGGTAAGTGGGTACGATCAGGAATCCGGTGGTCATGAATTCATACAGCTCACGGGCTGCGGATTGTTGAGCCTGAGCTTCTTTCAGAGCGGTACTGGCACTTTTAATCAGTAATTCCTGCTCTTTTAACTGCATTTCAATGATATTGATTTCACTTTGTGCCTGTTTGTATTCAATCTCCCATTCCTGACGGCGACGTTGGTAATCTGCGCCGTCCTGCAACCTTTCGGCGGCAATATCTAATCCTTCCGCAGTGAGTTGTGCGATGATAGCCGCCGTAGTGACTGGTGCTGAATATTTAGCCCCTCCCATTGCCATACCAAAAATGTTGGGGACAACTTCCAGTGCGGCACCAGTAACGTAGAAAGGAGCGGCAGCTAGTTTGGCAACTTCTGACATGGTTTTCATGCTGATGGCGGAGATTTCCAAAGAAGAAAGGTTTTCTTCATACAGGTTGTGATAATGATCATATCTCTCCTGAGCCATTTTCTTGCTTTCTTCCAGTGTTGCCTTACCCATTTGGGCCATCTGGACAGCCTCTTGTTGCAGTTCAATGGCAAATTCAGACAACCTAATCAATTGTGTTTGTTCCAGTACCTCTTGTTCTGCATTGACTTCGCTTTCTGTCGCCTGAAGTAATCGGTGCCCCATATCAGTAAGCTGTTTCACAGCGTTACTGGCGCGTTTTAACATGATTGGGAAGCGATATGGAGGAATTTGCTGTTGCATGTTACTAAGGGTGCTGGTGGCATACCCTGTATTTCTCTGCGCTAAGTTATCTGGATTGGCAGCACTGGCATAAAGTGACAACGATGATGCTTTGCCATCAATTGTCAGGCCATGACGCAGGTTATACAGCCTATTTTTCAGTGTTTGCTGGAGTTCGATGAGTTGGGTATTGAAAGGAGATATAAATAAGCTATCAATAGCCCGTACATTCGGTTTAAAGCTCGTTTTTATCTTGTCCAGAGTCACAGGATGCCAGCGCGTTGCATCTATGCCTTCCGGTAATGCCCCGAGCAATTGCTGCGCCTGTTGATAAAGTAAACCGGCCTCGTTGAGGCTGTCTCTGGTCAGTTGCCGATAAAGGTAATCTCCCTCCTGCATCCAAAGTTTTATGAGGTAATGGAATAGGGATTTCTGGTAATAGACAGGCTGGCTGTAAGCGACTGTATCCGGGTCGATCTCGTTGAATGATGATGGAAGATTACTGCCACTTTCAATAATGGGGCGAGAATTCCACATCCGAATGCCGCCATAAGGGTCAAACAGATAGTTGATAAACCAGCGGCGGGAATCGTAGAAACGTTGTTCGTCACCGAGCCGGGCTGAAACCAGATAAGGGAGATGGAAGAACAGTTCCCAGAAATATTGCCCATTAGCCCCGTTAAAATCGACTTTGGTTAGTGATGATTTGTCATCTAAGATGGGTTCGGGTAATGATTGGGAGTCCCATGCCAGAACTCGTTCTATAGATTGAGTAGCCCTTGCAACCAGCTGCTTGCCAAATAGTGTGTTTAATCTGATGGCGGTGGAATTGAATCCTAATGTTTTGATATCGAGATATTGTGCCTGTTGTTTGCTTCGCTGCAATGTGATGGAGGGAATTTTGTCGCTTTCCCCGATAGTGACCTCGTATACATTCTCGACAAATTTTGAGGTGTCTTCTGGATTATTTTGATCCAACATAAAAATTGAACCTAATATAAAATAATATTTTTTAGTGTCTGGCTTAAGAGAAAATGGTATTTCTCCCGTTGATGCCTGACCATTAAGCTCTACTTCTTGGCCAAATAGTGATTTTTCTTGTGGATAAGTTCCCATAACAAAAAAAGATTGCGCAAACTTTTCATTTTTAGTCTGGTATTGCTTACTGGCGATAGAAGTATTGTTTCCCTCAATTGAGATTGAGAGTTTCTTGTCACTTTTAGCATCCCATTGAATACTTTTTTGGAATACTTTCCCGCTAACCCATGAAAGATCAAAACTTTTAATAATTTTATTTTCTTTCCACTCATTGGGTAATAACTGGAAAAGTTTTGTTTCGCCATAGCTTATAGTGAATACTTTTGTTGGGGTGCTTTGCCCTTTCCATTGAAAATTAAAGGTTTTAAGACCTGTGTCACTGGCCGGTATTTGAGCTTCAATATGAATGTCATCAGTATTGATTACCCATTGGAGTTCTTTGGTAGGGAGTTTATTGGAATTAACTGACGCAGCCTGATTATTAGTGTCAAACTTGATTAGCGAATTCTTACCCATTAATAGAAGTTTGGTTTTCGTTGGGTCTAATCTGACATCTAAAGTCAGAATTGGAGATCTAAATGGCTTAAGCTTAAAGAAGTTATGTTTGGTTTTTGCCTCAATTTCTTTAACAATGACAAATTTCTCTGTACCAGCATAATGATGTTGTAAGGTATCAGGATTGTTAAACAGTTTATACCACGTTTCGACAATCTTCCTTTCATCATCAAGCGTCTTTTTATCTACTAATAATAAATCTCGTAGCTCCAGATAATAATCTTTGTTTTTTACCCATGTGCTGCTGTCTTTTTCTTTGGTGTCGTATAACAGAACGCCCATCCAGGGATCTTCTTCACGTTGTACGTCTACCATTGCGATTAGAGCGGGCTTGTATTTTTCATCCTTCAAATAATGGTTTTCATTATCAGGGATCCGCTTACCGTCTTTAGTTGGATATTCACCGTTAGCATCGGTGCCATCCAGACGGAATAATTCGTTGGGCGCACTCCATTCCCCATTGCTTTGCTTGAAAGTAAATTTTACGTTGATAGCACGGTAATCTGTGGGTTTTTGATCAGCTCCCATGAGAGGTGTGGCTTCACGTTCAACCCAGATAGCATATTGGCGACCAGAAATCACAATGGGCCGGATTGCCAGCAAGGTGCCTGATAAAGACAGGGTGATTTTTTCCCATTCACTCCATGCCAGTGGGCTAATGATGTTATTGCTGTCACGCAAACTGATATCAAGCGTTCGCCAGTAATACTCCACTGGTTCAGAATTGTTTTTGCCAATAAAGTGGTAGCGATCACTCGTGGGATCTGTGCCATCAATATAGCCGCTGATGAGTTGGAGATTACTGATCCGTTCAAATTCGGTGAGATAACGCAGAATAGCTGTTTGCAGCATATCGTTATTTAAACGGGACTGACCCAAATCATTTTCTAAATCGGCAAAAGCCCGGGTTTTACGCAGCCTGCGCGTCGGATCGATAAAGTTTTCAGGGAAGTTTCTTTGTCGTTGCCAGACCTGCCAGTGGCTATATTGACTCAGATAGCGATTCCAGTATTCAATTCTTTCATCAGTAATGGGAATGGCATCATAGCCCATTTCCAGATGAGAAAAGAGGCGGAATAAATAGCGTTGCAGACTGGCAATGGCGAAAGCTACCCGGCTGGTATCAACTTCTGCGGCAACCTGTATATCCGTCAGAAAATAGTTTGAAAGGTCTTCAATGGTGACGATATCCGATAATGAATCATCAGAAGGTGCCCAGCGCCGTAAGAGATAATCTACCAGCGCATCACGCCAGAGTTCATTGAGTAAGCCTTCCGGCTGGGATTGATCTTCGGGTTTAATAGCGGCAAATAAAGCACTACTGACCTGATGCCAGTGATCATAACTGGATGTTGTGGTCAATTTAGCCACATCTAATAATGGCTGAACTGACGTGTCGCTTTTCTCTGCTAGTGCTTTTAGCCGCATCACGTTACTGATGCCGACAATGTTTTGTGCCACTTTTGGCGCAAAGTATTGTGTTACGCGAAGGATTTCTTTATCTGACCAGCCTATCAATTCAGCCAGATTGGCGGCTGCCTGTTCTGTGGTCCAGACGTTTGTGGCTGGTGGATTCTGACCGATTTGGTTGGCCTGACGCAGGTAATAAATAACATCGTCTTCCGTTTTATTCTCAGGTAATAAACTCAGCCAATCACTATAGCGGCTCAGGCGATGGAGGAAGGTCAGATCAAGGGCGCGGAGTTTGCCATCTTTTTGCAGTTTGAACCAATCAGGGTGATCAATCAGGGTTTCCAGGCTTTTTTCTGTCAGTTTGAATATATTGCAAATCGCGGCGTAACGGCTGAGATCGTACCATGCAATAACAGCTTTATCTTTGCGTTGTTGATCACCTAAATTGCGAGACAATACTATGGTATTAAGCAGAAAATCAGCTTGTTTGTTGTTTGTCCAGCGTAATAACGGTAGAGAAAGCGTATTATCAATGCTAAATACGTGGTTAACGGCGTTAATAATGAGATCTTGCTGAGCAATAAACGCATTGATAAGTAATGTAACCAGATTTTGCGTCCAGATATCACCCTGTTGTTTCCATGCGGCTTCCTGAGCCAGATCTTTGAGTATTTTATTCACTTCATTGAGCAGGGCTTTTTCGCTCTCGCCGCTAGTTGAAATTACACTGTCCAGAACAATACCGAATTGTGTATCCACCAGTTTGGCAAGCGCTGTCATCCAAATGACGGATGTGTTTTTCGCCTGAAACCCCTGCATGGCAGAAGCGATTTTATCTTCACTCAGTAAGGCGTCGTTTGCACTGGGAATAACGGATCTGATTTTTTTAATCCAATCAATATTTTCAATATCAGCAGAGGTATTGCTGCCGGACTGATAAGGCATTAGTAATAGGTTAAGGGACAAGGGAGATAGATTATGTTGCTTAATCCATTGTGAGGCATTCATGACAGCGATAAGTACATCGAGAATATCAATGGCTTTAGCATCCTTAGCTAATACCGGAATGCCTGCCAGTTGTTGCAGATAGTTCGGATTATCGCGGTTCAATAATAACAATAGCCCCAGACTTTCTTTTACTGACATACCCAACAGGCGCGGTAAGGCAACCAGACGATACAGAGCGGAAACCACATCCAGCGAACGTTTGGGTTTGCTCAGGTTCTGTGCCTGCATAACGAAAGAAAGTAATATCTGGCAGGTTGCATCATCAATATTCAACCCCCGGCATAACTGATTAACAGTCAATGCATCGATGCCTTCAGTCGCGGCGGGATCAAATTCTTTATCATCCAGAACCAGCACAAATGAAGAAGATGCCTGTTGTGACAATCCCGGCGCATTGAAAAGCTGATCAAAGAAAGAGGTTTTATTCTCAAGAGCATAGGGCGTTATCTGGCCGATAAAAGCGGAAAATTGCTCTGCACTGACGTTATATTCCTGCTGAAAATGCAGAAATACCCCCAACGTGCGTAGAGTTGCTTCTGTTATTAAAAACTCAGTCTGTTTTTCTGCTTTAATGGCCGTTACCAACAATAGATCTAGCGCTTCATAGCTGAGTTCTAATGCTTTCTGAATGTGAAGGAAACGCTGGATACGGTCAAAGTTATCGTTACTGGCGCCTTTAATCCGGATAACATCTTTTGCCGTGTCTTTATCTTTTATTTTTTCCAGATAGAGTGCGGGAGCTTTGCCTGCGTTGATATAGGAAGCCGCATAGTTGGCACCGGAAGGGAATTGTTTATCGGCATTACCCGGTTTAGTGACGTTACTGGAGTAGGTGACGATACTGTGAGTCTTGGTTTCTTCGGCTATTCCGTTAACCGCAAGCAGCGATTCCGCTTCCTGAGACGTCAGGCCGGTTTGTTGAGTGAATACGGTAAGACGCCCCAGAGATTCTGCGGCTTTGGCTGTATCTCCTTTGATACCGTAATATTTTTCGAAGAAATCTTTCTGGCTGCTTTGTGATTTTTCCAGCAATAATGCCTGCAGTTTCGGTGCCAGTGTGCTGCTTATCATCATTGCTGTTTGCAGCGAGTCAGCACTCAGATTGTCATCGATAAAATTGGGATACTTGCTGTCTGCCCGTTGGATCAAATCCAGTAATGGGATCTCTTTTTTTGCTAATACGGTTGTCGTTTGCTTGAGCGGAAAGTGGAATGGCAACGAAAGCGGGTAATGAATATCAGCCAGAGAATGAGTCAAAGGCTGGTTATTATTGATATGAGTTTTGACTTTTTCGGCCAGCGCTTCAATGACGAGGGGTAACAGGCTACTGGTCTGATTGAGGTTAGTGCTATCAAGCAATAATTTTTCGATATCAGTCCGCCGTTGGCTGAGAAAACGGGCACTCTCTTTATCTGCATCTTTTTCGAACATCTGAATCTGTTGGTACAGCTCAACCAGATAGGCTAACGGCCCGTCATTGGCTTCGGGTAAACCCGGAAAACAATAAAGATCCGGATTATCGTTAAAGAGTGTCTTATAACTAATCTGTGAATTTATATTATTTGCCATACATGATTACCTTTTAAATAGAAATTCGATTAAAAGAAAACGGTGCTTCTATTCTTCATAACACCTTTCTCATAACATCTTTTTCATCACATTAAGTTATGTTTCTGGCGCTATTGAAACGGTTACACTATGGCCTGTTATTGTTAGCTATCCAGTCTAAAATATATTCCAGATCTGATCGTTTATTAAAAAGTTATTTTATATCAATGGAATTTTAATAAAATGAGTTTATTGAATGCATCATAAAGGGATTGTCAGGGGAATATTGTGATTGTTGGTATTAATTTTTAAATAATAATAAATATGTTTATTTGTTATTTTTAATAAAGTGAATATACCCAGTACAGTTATAAAAAAGGGGTATTAAAGATGGCTGTCTCCAATACCCCCTTTTTCATAAAATGATATGATCAATTTCTATTGTTCAGATAAGGTAATCAGCACTGCTGTATGCGTAGCCTTAGCATGTTTCATTCAGATATCGTTGTGCAAAAAATAACGCACTGACATTTCTGGCTTCGTTGAAATCGGGGTGTTCCAGTAGTGACATCATGTCTGCTATAGGCCAGCGAATCTGTACCAGTGGCTCTGGTTCATCTCCTTCCAGCTCTTCGGGGTATAAATCCTGTGCAATTACGATGTTCATTTTGCTGGAAAAATAAGAAGGGGCCATCGTCAATTTTGTCAATAACTCCAGTTTCCCGGCACCTAATCCTACCTCTTCCTTTAATTCACGATTAGCCGCTTCAAGGATGCTCTCCCCTGCATCAATCGCGCCTTTAGGAAAACCCAATTCATATTGTTCAATACCTACGGCGTATTCACGTATCAGAAGTAAGTCATCACCAATTACCGGAATAATGAGAACTGCTTCATGATTGGCGGGTTTCATTCGTTCATAAATACGTCTGGCACCATTACTGAATTCAAGATCGACGGACTGGATGTTGAATAAACGAGAATGGGCAATATCACTTATATTCAATATTTTAGGCTTTTTCAGTTCAATCATGCTTGCCCCTGATGGTTGTTGCGTATTTAAACTTTGCTTTAATATGGCTGATTATGTTAGTAAATGATAGCGATTATCGCTTATATGTATTTTTGTTATGATTCTGCTTTGCATAAAAAGCTGTTTTTTGTGAATCGGTGTGAGAAAATTTATATAACATGTTGTAAATAAAATTAAAAATAGAAGGTGAGAATAGGAATAACCTGATTCTGCGGGTTTCTTTCGATTGTTATTTTGTCAGCTTCTGTACTGCTGTCATGGGCGTGGAGAAAAAATGAGCTCACTGGTCATTATATTGGCTATTTTTATTATTAGCCTGACTATAATGGCTTCCTTTCTGACTTTCAGATGGAGGCGGTCTGATAACGCGCGTTATTTGTCATTGAAGACTAACACTGCCAGCCGTAAGTTGAATGCAATCGAATCTCAGGTTATTGAATCTTATTTGAAAAATATCCTACCTCAGACGAAATTAGACAGAAGCTACGTGTCCGGCTATCCGGTATTTCCCATCAGGGATAATAACGTTTACACCATCAGCCATACCATTACCCGTTTTTCTGCTGTTTCCGGAGAAACGCAGCATTGGCGTTACTATCTCGATGAAACAGAACTCTATTTTCCCGCTTTGCTTGAACCTTTTGTCAATCAGCGAAATACAATCGATATTGTTGAAACTTCTTCGATTCCGCTTGTCATTGCGGTGAATGGTCACAGTCTGACAGACTATCAGCAAGACCTGCTGGTCACACCGAATATCAAAAAAGCAGAGCACGCTTCAATTCAGAAAAACGGTAATTCGAATGCCAGCCTGTTGTACCAACGTAAAGAAACCCCGGAAGAATATCGCCTACGCCACTCAACAGGTATTCAGGAAGGCACACTGATGTGTGTTGGCTTATCGTTGTGGTTTCTGGCGCTTTTTGTTCCCTCACCATTATTGCCGTGGCTGATGCTGGTTTCTGTGCTGTTTATTCTTGCCAGTTTCTGGCCGTTTTTCAGGTTACCCTCTGCACGTAATTATTTGAATATAACTTGTTTCAGCGGAATACTGAAACGCTGGGGGGTATTCAGTGAATTTGAGCAGGAAAACAAAAAGAATATCTCTCTGGGAGGCGTTGATCTCATTTATCCTGTTCATTGGGAGCCGTATGTTGTTCATGAACTTGATAAAAATACTGATGTGGAAATGTACTCCAATAGCCATGTTGTCCGTCAGGGGCAGCATCTTTCATTGCATGAGGAAGAAAGGCTTTACCCTTATCAGCGTTACCAGAAGAATCAAATGCTGGTGGTATTTTCTATCTTAGCCATGCTGGTATTGTATTTTTATCAGCCGGTGAGTTTATCGATGCGGTTAAGTTTCGCGTGGTTGCATGGCAATAACACCACCGTCATTACCAATGTCAGTGAATTATTGAATATGCCGCTGCGGGAAGGGGATGTCCTGAGGGTTAAAGGCACGGGAATGTGTTACATGCCACCAAAACCAGAGCCACTTTCTGCAGAGGATGATTTTTCTTTTTTGCCGTTTGATTGCCTTGGTATCTATTGGAACAATGTCAGCTCATTACCCATTCCTGAATCGGATATTATTAATAAAGCTTCGGCGTTGTTGACAACAGTGAATGAGCAATTACGTCCTATGGATCATACCCGGAAATATAACGCCGGCCTGAATGAGGTGATTGCTAAGTCGGGAATGATATTACTCGACAATTTTCCTCAGATTATTTTGAAAACGAATGCACTTTGTTTCAAGGAAGGCGATTGCCACCGGCTGAAAAATGCACTCGTCAATTTAAGTAATGCCAAAAGTTGGGATGACCTCTTAAGTCAGGCAGAAAAAGGGAAACTGAATGGAACTAAGGTCTTACTACGTTCTGTCAGTGCGGATGCATTAGGAAAATTAGTGGATTCCACCGTATCGTCATTTATCCAGCAGGAAACGGATAGATTCAGTATTCTCCTGAACAGTCCTCCTCCGGGGGGCGTTTTATTGATTAGTGATGAAAAGCGTCCATTAGTTGAATATCCTGTTGCATCATTTTCTGTTGATGATTCTAATGCATTGAAGCAGTGGTATGATTTATTACGGCAGGCGGGGATATTGACGCATGTACCATTTGAAACGAAAGGTATCGTAACGGAGTTATCGGAAGATGCAAATGGCACCCTCCATATTATGCTGCACAGTGAGCCTGATTCTATAACACTGATTCGTTATCTGGGTAGCTGCCTTTTTCTGGCAGTAATTATGGCGACGCTGATAGTCAATGGGACACTGCTTATCCAGAAAAAACAAAAAAACAAACAGCGTTTTCTGCGGATAAAACAGCACTACGATAGTTGCTTCAATGTGAAACAACCGCCAATGAATTAGCGATAATCCAGTGGGCTATGCTACCCTGAATCTGTTTTTTGTCATCTCCGATCAGGTATTGTTATTGCACATTAGCTGTTAATCATTATCCGTTAATATTGAAACAGAATAATCAGAGAGAACAATCATGCCTAATTCAGACAACGATCAAGCTGTTCGCCTTGATAAGTGGCTGTGGGCAGCCCGTTTTTACAAAACCCGTTCCACTGCGCGTGACATGATTGATGGAGGCAAAGTCCATTATAATGGGCAGCGTGGAAAGCCGAGTAAACTGGTTGAGTTGAATGCTGTCATTAAACTGCGTCAGGGCAGTGATGAGAGAACAGTCACCGTTCTGGCCCTCAGCAGCCAAAGGCGTGGTGCTACAGAAGCCCAGCAGCTTTATCAGGAAACCGAAGAAAGCATCATTAAACGGGAAAAAATGGCTCTAGCCCGTAAAATGAATGCATTAACGATGCCACATCCTGATCGTCGCCCGGATAAGAAAGAGCGGCGTACACTGATTAAGTTCAAGAATACAAAATTAAATGAGTCGGGGCATTCCTAACAAATTTCGAGTTACTTTGTGCTGCCAGCAAAGTAGCGGCTCGAAAGATACAGGGGATAACCGCCTCAGTGAAATGAGAGAGATTTATGATCAAGCATGACCAATTACACCGCTTTTTATTTGAACGTCACTCTGTCAGAGGTGAACTTGTTACCGTCAGTGAGACTTACCAGCGGATGTTGGAAAATCACGATTTTCCTCAACCTGTACAGCAATTGCTGGGTGAATTGTTGGTCGCAACCAGCCTGTTGACTGCCACTCTGAAATTCAACGGCGATATTACCGTACAAATTCAGGGCGACGGGCCGGTTAAACTGGCGGTTATTAATGGCAATAACCAGCAACAAATGCGTGGAACTGCCCGTATTGATGGTGATATCAGTGCTGAAAGCAGCCTGCGTGATATGGTTGGTAATGGCTATATGGTCATTACAGTGACGCCAACAGAAGGCGAGCGCTATCAGGGTGTGGTAGCGCTGGAAGGAGAGACGCTGGCGGAATGTCTGGATGCTTACTTCAGGCAGTCAGAACAGTTGCCAACCCGATTGTTTATCCGCACTGGCGTGCAGGATGGTAAAATGGCGGCGGGTGGTATGTTATTGCAGAGCTTACCGAGCGCGCAAACCGGTGATGTTGATATGCTTGACCATCTGGTTCAGCTCACGACAACCATCAAAGGCGAAGAGCTGTTTACACTGGATGTAAAAGAAATTCTGTATCGTCTTTACCATGAAGAAGATGTCACTCTGTATGAACCTCAGCAGGTTGAATTCCGTTGTGGTTGTTCTCATCAACGTTGTGCCGATACTCTGGCAACCTTACCAGAGGAAGATCTACAAGATATTCTGCATAAAGATGGAAAAATTGATATGGAATGTGAATTCTGCGGAATGCATTATATTTTCGATGAAAAAGCAATTAATAAAATAAAAGAAGTGAAGCAATAATAATTATATTGATTGTATTTATGTATTGATTTTGGAGGGCGTATAAATACGCCCTTTTTATTATTAAAAATTTTTTATTTCGTGTTCTGTGTCTCATATGACACTAAAAAAAATAATAAAATTTCAATTTTTTGATAACAATCGCGGTTAATTAGTCATAATTATTTATTATTTCCGGCTGAGATAGAGATGAAATCTAACTGATCAGGAGCAATAAATGAGCGTTACAGGCGTTACTGCGCAGGAGCTTGCGGTTTATGGTATTCGTGATATCAGCGAAGTTATCTATAACCCAAGCTATGAATTGTTATTTTCTGAAGAAACTAAATCCTCTTTACAGGGATATGAGAAAGGAACATTGACCAACCTTGGCGCTGTCGCAGTAGATACTGGGATTTTTACAGGGCGTTCTCCTAAAGATAAATACATTGTACGTGATGAAGTGACTCGCGATACGGTGTGGTGGGCAGATCAGGGAAAAGGTAAGAACGATAATAAACCGCTCAGTCAGGAAACTTGGTCTCATCTTAAGGGATTAGTTACTCAGCAGCTTTCAGGCAAACGTTTGTTTGTGGTCGATGCATTCTGTGGGGCGAATGCGGATACGCGCCTGAAAGTACGTTTCATCACGGAAGTGGCATGGCAGGCTCATTTTGTCAAAAACATGTTTATCCGTCCTTCGGATGAAGAGCTGGTCGATTTCACGCCGGATTTCATTGTGATGAACGGAGCTAAATGCACGAATCCACAATGGAAAGAGCAGGGTCTGAACTCTGAAAACTTTGTTGCTTTTAACCTGACAGAAAGAATGCAACTGATCGGTGGTACTTGGTATGGCGGTGAGATGAAAAAGGGCATGTTCTCAATGATGAACTACCTGCTGCCACTGAAAGGTATTGCTTCCATGCACTGTTCCGCTAACGTGGGTGAAAAGGGTGATGTCGCTGTTTTCTTTGGTCTTTCCGGTACGGGAAAAACCACGCTCTCTACTGATCCGAAACGTAAATTGATCGGTGATGATGAACATGGCTGGGATGATGACGGCGTATTTAACTTTGAAGGTGGTTGTTATGCAAAAACCATCAATCTGTCTAAAGAAGCCGAACCGGATATTTATCACGCCATTTGCCGTGATGCTCTGCTGGAAAATGTCACTGTGCTGGCAGATGGCTCGGTTGATTTCAACGATGGGTCTAAAACAGAAAATACCCGCGTTTCCTATCCTATCTACCATATTGAAAATATCGTTAAGCCGGTATCAAAAGCAGGGCATGCAACTAAAGTCATTTTCCTGACGGCTGATGCTTTCGGGGTATTACCTCCTGTTTCCCGCCTGACGCCAGAACAGACACAGTACCACTTCCTATCTGGTTTTACCGCTAAACTTGCCGGAACAGAACGTGGTGTGACTGAACCAACACCGACTTTCTCTGCGTGTTTTGGTGCGGCATTCCTGTCTTTACATCCGACACAGTATGCTGAAGTACTGGTTAAGCGTATGCAGGCATCCGGCGCAAAAGCCTATCTGGTTAACACCGGCTGGAACGGCACTGGTAAACGAATCTCTATCAAAGATACCCGCGCGATTATTGATGCAATCTTGAATGGCGATATTGAAGATGCGGATACCGTCGAATTACCGATTTTTGACCTGACTGTCCCAACGACATTACCGGGCGTTGATAGCGGTATTCTTGATCCACGTAATACTTATGCGGATAAATCGGAGTGGGATGTGAAAGCCAAAGATCTGGCTGAGCGTTTTATTAATAACTTCGACAAATATACTGATACTGCCGCTGGCGCCGCATTGGTAAAAGCTGGGCCGAAGTTGTAAGAACTTCAGGCTAGCTGAATTAAATAAGGTGGGAGCGTAGTCCCACCTTAGATTATAGAATAACTAAAACAGCCACAATCTCACCTAGAAAACCTGAGTAAATGTTTCTGTATATGCTTTTTATTTTCAGGTTCTACGCTTTCTTCTAATGTATATCTTTGTAATACCTGATATATGTACTGCTGGTCTGGGTAGGATATAGACCACAATAATACTGCTAATTGATCACTATAAATTATAGATAGGATGTTGAGCTATATGCATCAGCATAGATTAGTGACTCATGGTCATGGAACATATTTAGGTACATTTGATGGTATTAGTTACTTTGATATTGAGTTCATATTTTCTGGGAATACAAACCGAGTTATAAAACTAAGAATGCTTTTTTGCCCACCATCTATGGATCCGGTAGCCGCAGAAACCATGTATACAATGTTAGGTGAACACTTGAAAACGATGCATGTTCAGGTTGTTAGTTTCTATAATGTAGAGCAAGAAGAGCTGGATCCAGCGAGTGTTTTCTCGAAGCCTGTGGGGGCTATTAATTTAAATCTGGATGAGCTGAATTACCTCTACAGTACATTGGTTGACTTCATGGTGAGAGTTGCTCAAAATGAAAGCATAGATATATTGTACTTTTCGGCAGAAAATGAACAACTCAATAAGATATATCCTAGGTATGTAAAACGCTTTGTTAAAGATTACGGGCTGGAATATATAAATGATGGAGGTAGCTATGCGATACGAATGCAAAAGTAAGCATGAAAAAGATAAAGTCGATTTTGAAGCTATCCGACAGAGTAAAATTAAGATGATTCAACATTTCATCGCTGCTAAAAAGGATGCAGAAAGTAAGGGCAACATCGTATTTAAGCCTCTTTAGTTAAACCCTGTTCATATACTACATCTTTCAAGTTGCCTATTTTTGGCTACTACAAGTGATATCTCAAATCTTTGATCAACCCGTTTAAAAATAACGGGTTTTTCTTTAATTCCTTCTGATTTCTGAGTGGATACAGCCGGAAATTAAGCATAAAAAAAAGCCAACATCAAGTTGCTGGCTATAAAGTAAACACTGGAAGCAATGTGAGCAATGTCGTACTTTCACATGACCCTGAAGGTGGTGCACTGAAAGTGTTAATAATGATAATCGTTCTCAATATCATTTGTAAAGTGTTTTTTTGACCAAAATTAGATCCTGATCGGCTTTCTGGCCAAAACTTTGACGAATTCAGCCAGACCTTTTCGGTTAAATTATTTTCAGGTTTCTGAGTTGTTAAAGGAAGATAAATGCTGCCTAAACTGCCTCCATTAGTTGACCGTTTTATCGGCAATTCTGTGTTATTCCGGGATAAAATTGGCGAATCTCCTTGTTGTGTTTACAGCTTCATACGGGGGAATGACCTGTTTTTTCTCAAACACTCGCCTTCTGTTTATGCCAATACGACTTACAGTGTCATGCGGGAAGCCTCAGTACTGGATTGGCTGGCTGATCGTCTGAATGTTGCGGAAGTTGTCTGTGTGGCGGAAAATTCAGGAGGTGAGTTTATGATCTCCCGCGCTGTTCCCGGTCAGCCGTTATACGAACGGCTCAAGGCGCGGCAGCCGGTACTGGAACTGTTTCACGAAGCTGTCCGCCAGATGCAGTCTGTGCCTATTGTGGATTGTCCGTTTGATTCTGGTGCAGGATTTCGTCTCAATGAGCTTGAATATTTTCTGAATCACGGTTTGTATGCTGAGCAATATGATCTTGAACAGTGGCCGGGAATAACAACGCCACGGAGTTTGCTGATGCATCTTCATGCCACTTTACCCAGTGAGGAACGCGTGTTTTCTCATGGCGATCTCTGTGACAGCAACATCTTCGTTGATGAACATGACGATCTGTACTTTATTGATCTTGGGCGGGGAGATGTAGCGGATCGCTGGCTGGATATCGCATTTGTGCATCGTAACTTACGTGAAGAGATTTCAATAAATATAGCTGCGGAGTTTCTTAATACGCTTGGCTGCGTTGATAACGCGGCCAAGCGTGAATTCTTCGAGCAGTTAGACGAACTGTTTTAACCCGGAATCAGTTCATTTACACGGGATTGTCGTGAGTGCCCTACTGTTTCTCCCAATTCCATTTGGTAGAGGTGCTGTATGCTGATATCAGAAAACTTATAGAGCGTTGGTTGGTAACCCCGTAGCCAGAGCAAAAACCACCCTTCTTGGGGATCTGGGCATAGCCCGGCAAAGCGGAATCCGCCTCTTTTCAGTTGTGGGTAGAACTTCAGCGCTTCTTCACAGGCCGGAAGCTTCAGATAGATTAACTGATTAGCCGGATAATCTATGATCTCAGATAAGAAGTCCGGATCAGCTTCATACAATGTGATCTCCAGACGTCGCCCTTTTATCTGGGAAGTCGCGTATCCACCGGAAGTAAAAGGGTTACCGCCTTTTTGTTGTTTATCAGGTGATGACTCACCAACATATTGGCTTATCTGGTTGGCCCAGTTCTGCCAGGATTGCGGCCAATTCAATTTAGGCAATGGAAATGATTGAAGAGGCAAAATACCCTGAACAATACTTTCAGGCTCCGGTAACCCGAAGGGAGAATCAACATAATCCAGCATCAACGCGGTCGAATAAAAGCCCAGATTCTGGGCTAAATATTGGCTTTTCATATGCGAACAAACTTGTTTTACCGTTAATAAACGATATTGCTGTTCTTTCGCATAGTGACACAGATAATTGCCCAAAGAGGTCGCAATACCTTTGCCCTGACATTCTGGATACACAGCAACCAGCGCCAGCTCTGCCTGATCCTGCTGAACGGCATCCTTAACAAGTGATGCATGGCCAATCAGCCGCCCCTGAGAAAAAGCCAGAGCGGAATACCATTTTCCTGTCGTTTGATAACCCTCTATCAACTTAGGTAGGTAGATATCAGGGTAGACATACGAATCACCGTAAATATCACGGAATAATTTGCTGATATGCTTACTGTCACCTGATTGATAGCTGCGGATCTGAATAGTTGAATCCAAAATGGCAGAAGGAAAAGTCGTCATACATTTTATCCTTCAATTATAACTACGTAGATCCACAACCCGCTGCAATTTACCTGAACGCGGGTGGGTATACATTGCATCGATATTGGTTTGAACGATCTCCAGCATATTTTGCCGGAAATGAGCTGTGTTCAGACCGGGAAATGCCAGTAGCATATTATGGCGTATTTTCTCGACATTGACGGGTTCAGGGCTGGCTACTAATAATTTAATTTTGTCTTCCGATTCCTCCTGAGATAGCACCAATTGCCAGGCAAGCAGCTCGGTTTGTGGCGACAACTGGGTGGCTAAGTCGTCAGGAAATAATGAAAGATCACCCACTCTGATCCGGTAGCCCTGATTGGCACGTCCCTGAAGTGCAAACTTACGGTGGGTTTGCTCAGGTTCACACCAACAAGCCAGATCGCCGGTGGGATAGCGGAGTACCGGCATCAGTTGCCTTTGTAAGCTGGTAACCACCAGTATTCCCCGATTCCCCGGTTCTGTGATGGGTTCATGGGTAACCTCATCAATAATTTCAATAATAGTCTCTTCATTGAAAACCCGGTGTTCTCCCGGCCCACATTCGGGATCAGCAAAGCCGATTAATCCGCCGTCAACACTGGCGCAGCCTACAGAGCCAAAGCGGGCCTGCGGGAAAACCTGCTTCATTGCTGCAATTTGCCCTTCAAACAGGCTCTCGCCACCAAACAGAATGGTTTCTACCATTGGCAGAGTCTGCCCGTTCTCTTTCAGATATTGGGCAAAGCGGATGAGCTGGACGGGAACGCCCGCCAGCACATTGATGTTGTGATGCTGAATATTGTGAGCCAGCAAATCGTCATCGACTTTACAGGTGAAGGGAAACTCCACAATAGGTAATGATGAGTTAGACAACGCACCATGAATAAACAGTAAACTGGTATAAAGATCACCCGCAAAAAACAAATTGGCGACGCGATCTCCCGGCTGGAGTTGACGGGCAACAGCTTTGCCAAAAGATTGGATAAATGC
Organism: Xenorhabdus bharatensis; assembly: GCF_037996705.1. Classification (NCBI taxonomy): domain Bacteria; kingdom Pseudomonadati; phylum Pseudomonadota; class Gammaproteobacteria; order Enterobacterales; family Morganellaceae; genus Xenorhabdus; species Xenorhabdus bharatensis. The sequence goes on from NZ_JBBMXG010000021.1 coordinate 39,475, forward strand.
TTTCCACTCTTGCTGGCTGAAAACCGACAGCCGACCATCACTGGTTGAGCCACCCGTTTTAAACACATGCCCCCCTTCCAGTGGGGCGGTAAGCACCGGCCACGTTTGTAAATTTTCTGAGCCGACCCAGTAATGACCGGGTTCGACTAAGGGTAAATCCTGTAGCGTCCAGTTATCAGGAACGGACTTGTAGAGCTCCCGATAATAAACAGAATGCTTACGTACATGATTGAACAGATCAATTAACGCTATGCTTTTCATGATATTCGCTTCACTTAATCAGAATTTACGTGAGTCAATGAACAAGGGTGCTTTTCCGCTATGAGCATTTCGACGAAATTCTGATACTGGGCAAAATGTAACATCCAGATTCAACATTCCACCGTCGACAACTTCCTTAATTTTTGCATTCTGCTCCAGATCCAATAAATATTGGCGGACTGTGGCAACATCAGGATTTTCAATCAATAACTGGATACCACCGATACCTTCTTCATTGTGATCGATTATCCATTGCACAGGCCCTTCCAGCTGTTCTGATAATTCAGCCAGATTGATAAAAATACTACCAACACGTAGTAAAGCACCATTACGTCCAACAAGTCGGAAACGAGGTGTAATTAGGCCGCAGGAACAAGGTTCAGTGATCCAGTGCCCGAGATCGCCTAAATCGTATCGCTGGACAGATTGTGCCTCGCGGTGACGGGAGGTGAATATCAGGCGACCGGTTTCCCCTTCTGCTACGGGTTTATCATCATGAATGTTCAGGATCTCCAGCCATTGGGTATCAGCCATTAAGTGGAAAACGCCATCTTCGCTGGCTGTACAGCCGTGACCTAATGGGCCTGCATCGACTGAACCATAGGCTGCTGAACGTATCAGAGTGATGCCGAATTCGTTCAGAAAATTCCGCTGACCAATATTCAGGTGCTCACCTCCCAAAAACAGTTTACGAACTCCGCCATATTGGCGCAGTTTGTCGGCTTCACTCAGGAATAATCGGTGTATCGTGCTTGGCATACCGACCAACGTATTAATACGTTCCTGTATGATTAAGTCTGCTATTTCGCTGAAATCACTGTCAGTGGGGCCACCCATCGGATATTGAGCGACATCCAGCTTATCCAGAATTGTGAAGAAACTCATCATACCGCCATAGAGCTTTCCGCCGTATAACAGGTTCATGACCCGGTCTGTAGCAGGCTCAAGCCCACAAGCGAATATTCCGTCAGCGGCTGACTGCATCTGTGTGTGATAATCGGAATAGCTGTAAGCCGCCAGTTTTGGTGCTCCGCTGCTGCCTCCGCTACGGAAATACAGACGGCCTTTTTCGTTTGGAGTCCGTGCCTGAAAATCTGCCTTATTCATAATCGGCAGGTTATCCAGCCCGTGTGGACGTGAAGGCGGTGTATTCAGATGCGCACAGCCTTCCAGCATACCTACAGGCAGGCTGACAGAAACCCGTTTGGCAAGACGTGACAATGCATAAACGCCATCGTGCGGCTCACCGCTATAGCCATTGTGCATCTGACCGGCAGCGGCTATGCGGCTGACGCCCGCAGCGAACAGAGCATGGCTCATTTCAGCAATATCTTCCTGACGGGTAATCAAGGCACAGCTTTGGAGGTGATTACGCCACGGACGCAGAATAGAACATAATTGCTGACGAGGTGCCGGACGTAACTGTAATGTGCGGAACAGGGGAGAAGCCGCCAGTTCCTGCTCATGTCGCCATACGACCCGCCATCCATCGTTTTGCCAGAGTTTGCCACTTACCGGAGCGAAGGCGAAATCGAGGTGCTGAAATGCCATCTGAGTGGTAATTTCAGCGGATTCCTGCACATCTGCCTGCAATGCAGGATGTAATCCAGAACGGCGTTCAAGCGCAGTGGCCATACGTTGCCCGATATGCTGCAAAACAGCCGGATCATCACTATCAACCAGCAGGCATTGCGGGCTGGAACAGGCTTGTTGGTCATAACAACAAATATCATCTGCCAGCGCATCCAGTTGCGCATCATCGATTGCATCAGGGTTCAGCCAAGCGAAACTGATACGGTGCCCCCAGTCTACCCAGCGACAGCCGGCCGGCAGTTGGCTACGGATGGAAGATAATGCAGAATCTCCGCCCCAGGCAGAAACGGCATCAGCCTGGCTTAACAACGCTCCCAATTGTGTGGACGGTAACGACAGAACAGCAATCCGATCGGCTAAATCACCGGAAATGTCATGAGCGAGGAACGCATGCAGGAGTTGTTCACTAAAGCCTTTATCGCTGCTGCTCGGACGTAGCCAGTTGATATTGCCGACCAGTAAACTTTCCAGCACTGCCATAAAAGGAAGCAGGGCAGCATTGGACGGTGTGATATGGACGACCAATCCCAGTGGCTTCCATGACTCATAGCGGTTTTGGTTATAATCGAACCGGCGCAGGGAGAATGCGTCTTTTCCTAACTCTCGCTCCAGCTTAGTCTGTAGTGCTTCGCGCTGGCAGAAAGCAATTAAGGCTTCACGTGTTTTGGCATCAAAAAGAGGGTGATCATCCATAGTGACAAGGTGATCAGCAAAGCGTTGTGCACACTCAAGTACTTGTTCCGCAGTATGAGGCCGTGCCAGAAGCTCTGGTAAACGTTCACTTAATTCTGCAATTTTTTGTGTTGCCAACTGTTCTACAGAAAGCGGCTCATTAGTATTTTCTATGGAAGACATCTCAGGCCTCTTTTATCAATTCTGATGCGGCAATAGCACAACTACGACTTTTGCTGGTACCAGCACGACCAAGCAACTCAAACCAATCGGTATCCAGCTCACAGCCACAGTGACTGCCGGGATGCAGTACCGCCAGATCACTCATCACGATACTGTGCGCCGGGCTGGAAGTGATAAAAGGAGAGACGAAGTGCAGAAACCCCGGTTCGCCATAAGGCTGGCGTGACATATTCGCGGTATGGCGGATATAGACCCGTGAGTAGACCGGAACATGGAAACGGTGGTGAGAGCACTCCATATAAGGCACAGGGTGTTCAACGGAACCGTAGCCATCGCGACAGCGTACATTCGGGATACCTAATTGTTTTTCCAATCGTTGGTACAGTTCTTGTTTAGAGATCGCTTTATCGGAATGCGTTTTCCAGCCGCCACCCAGAGAAAGCAGTGATTCCGGGTGTAATTTCAGCGCGGGGAGCCCCATTTGCTCCATTCTTTGCAGGGTAAACCACAGGAAAGCCGGAAAGCCGAAAATACGCACTGGCAGCCCTTCTTCAGCAAATTCCTGTAAAGCTTTAATCGTACCGAAAGGGTCGAACTCATTACTTTTTCCGTTATGACGCAGGGCATAGTAGGAGCGGTTTACCGGTGCATACTTACACAGAAACTGATCGGTGTAAGCGGTTCCCAACGTAATGGCTCCGGCAGGTTCATAGCTGAGTAGCAGGTAATTGCAGGGTTGATCAGGTGTATTCCAGCCATAATAGTTAAAAATACGATCCACCATATTCTGTGCAGCCGCAATACTTCTGTTGTCATAGTGCATGCGGCTCTTCTGTCCGGTTGTGCCTGAGGACGTTAACTCCAAAGCATCTACCGAGCTGTTGCTCACGATCAAATTACGTTTGAAATAATTAGCAAAAAGAGGTGGCAGGCTTGACCAATCATCCATTGCCATGACCGCTTGTTTATTCAAACCATTATTTGCCAGCCACTGTTCATAGCCCGGAGTATATTCACAGTGATATAACGTCAGTTCACGCATGGCATCATTAAATAACGCATCATGATCGGCACAGGCACGATAAGGATGTGCTAAAGCACATAGTGCTCTAACATGGGTTAAGTTTTGCATATTTAAGACTCATTCTTTTTGAACAGAACAATCTTGGGATTCGCATCCCAATAAAGATTAATAAGTTTGTTTGCTCATATTTTGGATGTAATGATTTTTAATGGATTTATTTCGTTATCCGATATAAATCATTTGTACTAATAATTAAATCCCTGAGGCTTTGTTGAAGAATGATGTTGGAAAGTTCTGACCGTTGTTAAAATTATTTTTAAACTATTTTAATTGGGTTTTTGACTGGATAAACATGCTTTATCCAGTTTTATAGTTTGGAGTCAGTCCTAATTTGCCGCGCATTATTCCAAATAGAAATATAATAATCAATCTGTTTTTCTAATGTTTCTTGCTGAATCATACATAATCTTGTATCAATATTTGATATACCTATTTCATTATTTATTCCTGCTGAGAGAAAAAGGCATTTTTAAATAATAGGAGGGGGTTGAGTATTAATTGAAAGGTTAATTCATAATTGAATGTGTTAATTGCATAAGTTTATTATTTATATTTTATGTAGGAACTTAATATCCTCGAAATATATTGGTTATACAACTGCCAGTATCACAGAAATCATACTAGACTTAGATCCAGCATTTTGTTGATTATTTTATGGATGAGTAAACCATCGTCATGTTTGGCTCAGTGGAGACAAAGTGTCATGCATAACCAATCCCAGATGGCGAGTGGTGGTGTCATTGCGTTGCTGGTCGTGATTGCCCTGTTTGTTCTGACTCAGCTTTATATGGTGATCCCTCTACTGGCACAAGTTGGTCAGGATTTCAGCCCGACCAGCCAGCGGCATGTTACGTTTGCTCTTGCTACAAGTTTCAGTCTGGCCTATGCCTGTGGATTCTTAATCTGGGGACCGGTATCAGATCAGTATGGACGTCGTCCGGTGATGCTGACGGGATTAGTGATATTGTCGTTTGCTACCTTTGCATGTGCTTTCGCGCCATCATTATCATGGCTGACTGGGCTACGAGCGATACAAGGGCTGGCGGCATCCAGTTTTGCACCGACAGCACTTGCCTACCTCGGTGAAGCTATTCCGGTTCGTCGGCGTGCGATAGCAACCGGAGCAATGTCGACCTCATTTCTTGTTGCCGGTATTTTCGGGCAGGTACTGGCTGCTTGGGTGGTGCTGAGATGGGAGTGGTATTGGGTATTTCTGATAACCGGAATTTGTCTGCTGGTGGCAATTCCATTCGTTGCAGCGATGGTCAGAGAACCAGAACGCGCTGCGGTTAATGGGCACCTAGGATATCGTTTTATGGCGTTGGGAGCGATTACCCTGCGTCCGGCTGTTTTATTGCTGTCTTGCGCTCATATCACGTTATTACTGTCATTTGTTGCGATATATGCTGCTTTGGGGCCACATCTTGAAGTTTTGGGGTTGGAGCCGGAAAAAATCATTTTGCTGCGTATGGTCGGATTACCCGGAATGTTTGCAGCGCTTTTGGCCGGGTCGATTGCTACCCGGATTGGGATGCAGGGCGTTGCTATTACGGGTTATATGTTTGCGTCTTTTGGCTTATTTTTGGTGGCAGTCTTACCACAATCCCTGACGGGCGTTGCGATTGGGAGCCTGATCTTTGTGGCTGGTGTGGCACTTGCCATACCGGCGATGATTACGCAATTTGGTACGATGTCCGTCCCCAATCGGGCTGGGGGCATGGCTCTTAATGGTTTTATCCTGTTTATAGGTGCCAGCGCCGGGCCGCTCATTGTGGCTGATGTATCCAATTTCACCGGATTAATGATCGGTCTTGCGGTGATCATGCTTCTGGCCGCTACCTGCGTTGCAGGCAGCGCTTCACTGACTGCAAATGTGAGGCGAGGATAAATACTGCTTGAGTTAGTCTTTATTATTACAGGCCCAGTAAGAAGCCGGGCCTGTTAAATTTTAGCAATATATTCTTATTGGCCTTCAGGCGGATGGGCCAATTCATCTAATGGGATAAAGATTCGTCCGTCATCCCCGTCAAACGCATATAACCACCATTCTTTTACTTCCAATTCATAAAAACGACGGGAACCCAGACCATAAAATTCATCAATATGCCGTGCGTTTTTCTTTCTGATATCTGGATCAGGAAATACGCGGTTGTAATAGTAATCGTAGGTATCCTGTAACTCCGCATGGGGTATTGCACGAGCCAGTCCGCTAAATTGCGCTCCGGCAACATCTTCAAAGGCATCCCGATTTAGGCGAGCACTGAATATTGAACCACTAACTTGTGGGTCGATAGACAGACCACGGGAATGGCGGGTATCTAATTTTGAATACCAAATCAAGCGCAGAGGGTTATAGCGAGGAATATAAAGTAAAGGTGCTGTCCAAACTGAGTTGGTTTCAGGATGGGATGTAGCAAGGCAGAAAAAACGGATATTGCTGAGTATATTAAAACTACTTTGGGCATTTTTATTCATAACTTCCTCTTTAACAGAATAGCTCTGTATATCAGAACATTATGGTATTATTTATTTTTCATAAAGGTATTAATCAATATGGTTTCAGAACCACAAATTTTGTTGCATCAAGGATTATAATAAACATTGAATTAAATAGTCAGGTGTAAGTGTTTCTTTAAATTTATCATGTCATTAATAAAAAAACTTGATTTTGGTGAAATTAAATTTATTTGTTCGGAATGTATTAGGAAAATAACAATAATATTTATCAATAGTAATGACAAAATCTACTTTTGGCATGGCTAAATTAGATACGATAAAGATATGAGTGAGATTAAGAAAGATAATTAAAGCTGGATTGGTAACCCTACATTCCGCCTTTGGCTCAGGCGGAGTAGAGTTAAATAGAGGGCTATTCCATAACATAAATGGATAAAGGAGATATTTCCGTTAAGATCTTACGGCATAGTATGAGTTCTTTTAAAAATGGATATTTATTAGTTCGGATTAAAGTGTGGGCAGAATGATTATGGGAAGTTCGGTAGAAAGCACAACTCGTTGAGGGTTCTATGACTTCTCCTGATAATGGAGATCTTTGTATATAAGGTTCGGTATTGGGTCTTGTTGTATCATCATGATACGCCATGTTCTCTATATAACTACCTTCAACATATTCATTATTGATTGCATCATACAAAAACTCCCAAGCTCCGCGAATTTGTGTAACAGGAATATTTCCAACTGCCACATACTCCTGTTGTTCTTGGTAATCACTTATTAGATGAAAATAATTCTCATTTCTAGTTATCTCATAGAGTCTAGTTAATGATCTGACTACGCTATAAAAATTGACAGTTGGCCTTATGTCATAAATGTAGAATGGGCTTCTCAGATCCATATCAACACCCCACTCAATAACATACTCTCGTTCGACACTCGTTGATATGAATGCTGAACCGGCAGCCCTACCCTGTGTTGAAACACTATAATCCTGAATATGTTCTACAATATCGTCATTTGTTCCCCACGATACAAAACCTCTTCCTATGGGACCAAAGATTTCTATTGGGGTACGGGTATCCATTCGGTAAAGATGATTAATGGGTTGCTGAGCATAGGATTGTACTGTGTATAAAAATAAAATGCATAGTAACGTAAGGAATTTTAAAATTTTCATTAAGTATTCACCCCTTAATTTTACAGAGAAAATGAACCACGATATTATGGAGTGTATTTTTATTTTTTGAGTTTGAATTTAGAGTCATTTAAATATAGTTCAATTTTGGTGTTTTACCAATGAAGATTTCTATTTGATGGTAATGAATAAATTTTTTAAATTGAAATTTTATATTGTTATTTTTTCTTAATTTTTTTGGGTTTTGTATGGTGCTTGCTATTTAAATATTTTTATTTTTAATATTGTTATATTATGGTAATAATTATTTGTATAATAAAATACATTTTTATTTAATATGTTGAAATAATATTCATAATTTTTATTAATCAGTTGTAATGTCAATTTATTGAATTATGTATCGTCTGCCGATTTGGAAAATATCAAATTGGAAAAGATTAATGGCTATCTTCATGGCCAGAAGAAGGTGAGAATGGGTTTGATTATGGTTGCCCGTAAGAACGATACCGTAAGAACAAGAATCGAATCGTTCTTATGGGCAAACTTTATTGCCAACAGATAAATACTATTGTCTCTCCATTGTCACCAATGCCTGCGCACAGGCCCACGCTGAACTCCATGCCCATTGGAAGTTATACCCGCCAAGCCAGCCGGTGACATCGACAACTTCACCGATAAAATACAACCCCTTCACTTTATGAGATTCCATTGTCTTCGATGACAGCTCATTCGTGTCTACGCCACCAAGCGTCACCTCTGCGGTGCGATATCCCTCAGTGCCATTTGGTTGTACCTGCCAGCATTGCAGGGTGGTGATCAGTTCTTTTCTCTGTGTGGAATTAAGTTGTTTCAGAGAGAGTTCGGGTAGCTGACCAAGAGATTGCAGGCACTCCACCAGACGTTTTGGCAACAGTTTGGCAAGGGTGTTTTTCAGGCTTTGGTTAGGGTGGGATTCGCGTTCCTGAGTTAAGAAGTCATCCAAATCGATATTCGGGAGTAAGTTAATACTCACATATTCACCGGGCTGCCAATAGCTGGAGATCTGTAAAATAGCGGGGCCGGAAAGTCCGCGATGCGTAAACAGGATATTTTCCCTGAACACCGTTCCGTCTTGTGCGGTAACAACTGAAGGAACCGCAACACCGGAGAGGGTTTGAAGCTGCTCCAGCAATGGCTTGTGTAGGGTAAAAGGCACTAAGGCTGCGCGAGTTGGCAGGATATTAAGACCAAATTGCTCCGCAATGCGATAACCGAAAGGAGAGGCTCCTAAACCGGGCATAGATAATCCGCCGGAAGCCACTACAAGAGAGTGTGCGCTTACTTTTTTCCCTGATGCAGTAATTTCGAACTCCTGCTCATTCTTCTCTATCTGAGTGACTTCACTGCGTAAGCGAATTGTAACCTGACCGGCTTCGCACTCTTTCAACAGCAGGTTAATAATCTGCTGCGCCGAGTCATCACAAAAAAGCTGCCCTAACGTTTTTTCATGGTAGGCAATACCATGACGTTGCACCAAGTCAATAAAATCCCATTGTGTATAGCGAGCAAGTGCTGACTTACAAAAGTGCGGATTGGCTGAAAGGAAGGCTGCGGGTTCGGCATACATATTGGTAAAATTGCAGCGTCCACCTCCTGACATTAAAATCTTGCGGCCTGCTTTTTTACCATTATCCAGCACCAGAACGCGGAGTCCTGACTGCCCGGCCTGTGCTGCACAAAACAAGCCAGCCGCGCCGGCACCAATAATTACTACATCAAATTTTTCCATTCGTTTGCTATCTCTATACTTGCAGAATAACTTTCTTGCCGGATTATTTTTCAGGAAATACACTTCATTGTGGAGGGACTATCTGCGAAATGCAGAGAAAAATAAGTACTTGGTTAAACTTTTATTATGGCGGGCTATTTTTCATCAAAAAAATATAAAAAGATAAAAATACCATAATTTTTTGATTTTTATGAAGAAAGTAAATTATTAGCTGCCGGTTTATTGTCATTAAATCAAAAAAAGGTCATATTTCTCTTTTCCCGCCAGCGTTTGTCACTGATAATGCGCCGCGTTCATGTCCTACTAACTGGCTTAACGTTTATGCTACATCTGTTTACTGGCCTGGATTTTTATACCGGCCTTATGTTAGTACTTGCTCTGTTGTTTGTGCTTTTTTATGAAGCCATCAATGGGTTTCATGATACCGCAAATGCAGTAGCAACTGTTATTTATACCCGCGCTATGCGCTCGCAATTTGCTGTTGTCATGGCAGGGGTTTTTAACTTTTTTGGTGTTCTACTTGGTGGATTAAGTGTCGCTTATGCGATTGTTCATCTATTACCGACAGATCTCCTGCTGAATGTCAGCTCAAGCCATGGTTTGGCGATGGTCTTTTCCATGCTGCTGGCGGCAATTATCTGGAATCTGGGTACATGGTATTTCGGGATCCCTGCATCCAGCTCTCATACGTTGATTGGTTCTATTATCGGGATTGGCCTGACCAATGCGATAGTGACCAGCTCTTCTGTAGTTGATGCGCTGAATATTCCGAAGATGATACAGATTTTTATGTCCTTGATTCTGTCTCCTATGATTGGTTTGGTGATCGCGGGAGCGATGGTCTTTGTACTGCGCCGTTACTGGAGTGGTACTAAAAAACGCCGTCGTATCCACATGACTCCGGCTGAACGTGAAAAGCAGGATGGTAAACGTAAACCACCATTCTGGACACGAACAGCTCTGATCCTTTCTGCTGTTGGTGTGAGTTTTTCTCATGGCGCCAATGACGGCCAGAAAGGGATTGGTCTGATCATGCTGGTACTGATTGGTGTCGCGCCTGCTGGCTTTGTTGTGAATATGAACTCAACAAGCTATGACATTGCTCGTACCCATGATGCGGTTGTTCATTTGCAGCAGTATTATGAACATCATGAACCTGCACTGACCCATGCAATTGAGCTGACTCCGGCTATCTCTCCGGTTGAAGATCAACTGGATATGAATTTCCACTGTGATAATTCACGGGCACTGGATGTACTGAATACCACGGAAACGATGCTGGGAAGTATTCAGAACTATAGTGAGCTGAATCCGGATCAACGTAACAGCATGCGTCGCATGTTGATGTGTATTGCTGATACAGCAAGTGCTGTGGCTAAATTGCCTGAAACCAGCATGGAAGATGCGCGTTTCCTGCATAAGTTACGTAAAGATCTGCTGAATACTGTTGAATATGCACCAATGTGGATAATCATCGCGGTGGCGCTGGCACTGTCTCTGGGCACCATGGTGGGCTGGAAACGAGTTGCTGTCACCATCGGTGAAAAAATCGGTAAAAAAGGCATGACTTATGCTCAGGGGGTTTCCGCTCAGGTTACCGCCGCAGTATCGATTGGGGTTGCTAGTTATACGGGGATGCCGGTATCGACGACACAGGTTCTTTCTTCTGCAGTCGCAGGTACAATGCTGGTTGATGGTGGTGGTGTTCAAAGTAAGACTATCAAAAATATCATGCTGGCGTGGGTACTGACGTTACCTATTTCAATTGCCTTGTCAGGCTGCCTGTATTGGATTGCTCTGCAATTGATCTAAGCTTAAGTGATTAAAAAGGGTTGGCAGCTATCTCAGCAGCTCAACCCTTTTTATTGCCACTTTTTATTTTCAACTCGCTTTCCTTCTCTGTTGTTATCAGACTATTGCGATAACTACCAGACACAGTAAGACAATCCCACATAATACTTTCGTCAATAAAAACTGCTTACGCAGCCTTTCGCAGAAAAAGATGACATCATCATTGTGATGGTTGAGATAGCCTTGTGTGTTAATGTAGCGTACCAGCCGAATTTGTTTACTGAACTGACCATTACCAGTAAAAAAACCATTTCCATCAATAGATTGATATAGCATCGGATCTGCCTGACGAAGAATAAGTAATAAAGCACGTAGTGAAGAAATATAGCGTAATATATTGATAATACAGATAATGCAAATTGCCCAGAAGAATGCAAACATACTGAACATATTCCCCCCTCCTTAGAGTGGCAACGGGATATTGTGAGTTAAGAATTTATCTGAAAAGGTAGCAATGTAAATAGTCACAGTATTAAATTTTAGGCGGAAATGTTTTATTAGAAAAGCCAAATGATATTGAAAAATGGTCTCAGTATCAGAGATAAAATGTTTAATACAGTTATGGTATTGAAAGCAGATATCTTTTCTTTCAAGTGGTTAACTAAATAAAGTAACAAGTTGTGATCACGACGACACTCAAAAGAGTCGTCAAGCAGTTATAGTATAAGTATAAAATCATGGCGTTTAATGCCGCCAATCCATTTTATGGAAGGAGTTCACTTATATGGCTTATAAACATATTCTTGTAGCAGTTGATCTATCTCCAGAAAGCAGGGTCTTGGTGGATAAAGCGGTTTCTTTGGCAAGACCATACAATGCCAAAGTTTCCTTGATCCATGTTGATGTAAATTACTCTGATTTATACACCGGCCTGATAGATGTTAATCTTGGTGATATGCAGGCACGTATCGCAGATGAAACCCGTAACTCCCTGAAAGAGCTGTCAGAGAATTCAAGTTATGAAATTCAGGAAACGCTGAGTGGTAGTGGCGATTTAGGGCAGGTGCTTGTTGATGCCATTAAGCAATATGATATGGATCTCGTTGTCTGTGGCCATCATCAGGATTTTTGGAGCAAGCTGATGTCATCAGCTCGTCAGCTCATTAACACAGTTCATGTAGATATGCTTATCGTCCCGTTACGTGACGAAGATTAATATTCTGCCGAAAACTTATTCTATGGAATCGCCTGCTCATTGCAGGCGATTTTTTTGCCCCTACAAAGGATAAGGTGCTTGAAAAAGCTTTTTATTTAGAAACTATAAAATTTATTTTTAACAAAATTAATAAAAATAGTTATTGAAATTCAATCATAAAATAGTGGTATATTCAGAAAGCAAACCGTAATTACCTCACATTTTCGACAAAAAATAACAAAGAAAATGGGGAGGGCATCACATCTGAATGTATAAAGGAAGCTATAAATGAATGTACCATCATCTTTAGTCTCATTTCTTGAATCTGTTCAGTATCACAACCCACATCAACCAGAATATTTACAGGCAGTCAGGGAAGTACTGACTTCTCTTTGGCCTTTTCTTGAGCGGAATCCGCAATATCGTGAACAGGGGTTATTAGAGCGTTTGGTTGAACCAGAACGAGTCATTCAATTCCGCGTAAGCTGGGTTGATGATCAGGGAAAGGTTCAGGTAAACCGTGCATGGCGGGTACAGTTCAATTCAGCCATCGGGCCATTTAAAGGCGGGATGCGTTTTCACCCTTCCGTTAACCTCTCTATCCTGAAGTTTCTGGGTTTTGAGCAAACGTTAAAAAATGCGCTGACAACATTGCCAATGGGCGGTGGGAAAGGTGGTTCTGATTTCGATCCTAAAGGAAAAAGTCAGGGAGAGATTATGCGGTTCTGTCAGGCATTGATGACGGAGTTGTATCGTCATCTGGGGCCTGATACTGATGTTCCTGCCGGAGATATCGGGGTTGGTGGCCGGGAAGTGGCGTTTATGGCCGGGATGATGAAAAAGTTATCCAACAACACGGCCTGTGTTTTCACGGGTAAAGAGCTCTCTTTCGGCGGCAGTTTGATCCGGCCGGAAGCGACGGGCTATGGTTTGGTTTATTTCATTCATGCGATGCTGAAACGTCATGGTATGGCGCTGGATGGTATGCGGGTATCGGTTTCGGGAGCGGGAAATGTTGCTCAGTATACCATCGAAAAATGTCTGGAACTCGGAGCTAAAGTAGTGACGGTATCCGATTCCGGCGGTACTGTTCTGGATGAAGAAGGGTTCACTCCAGAGAAACTGGCCCATCTGGAAGAGATAAAGAACAAGCGTTATGGGCGTGTTGAGGATTATGCCAAAGAACGGGGGCTGACTTTCCTTAAAGGGCAAAACCCGTGGTCAGTGCCTGTTGATATCGCTCTGCCTTGCGCGACACAGAATGAATTGCATCTGGAAGATGCAAAAACACTGATTCAGAATGGTGTGAAATTGGTTGCAGAAGGCGCCAACATGCCGGCAACTATCGCAGCGACGGATGCTTTCCTTGAAGCCGGTGTTCTGTTTGCGCCGGGCAAAGCCGCCAATGCGGGAGGAGTGGCAACTTCGGGTCTGGAAATGTCGCAGAATGCGATACGCCAGAACTGGAAAGCAGAAAAAGTGGATATCCGCTTACATCACATCATGCTCGATATTCACCAGTCATGCGTAGAATATGGCGGAGAAGGCAAACAGATAAACTATGTACAGGGCGCGAACATAGCGGGTTTTGTGAAAGTTGCTGATGCCATGCTGGCGCAAGGGATTTTATAATTCAGCGAGCTTACCAGTAAACAAGAAATAATTTTTGATGAATAAACCCCATGATGAATGGGGCTTATTTTTCAAGCGTCCAGCGTTACTTGTAGACAATCATTCCATGTTTTTTGATCTTCTGGAAAATCTCCATCAAGCACCTCGAAGAATTTGTATTTATTTACTAAAGCAAGATAAGTGAGTATTACATGATTGCAATATATGGATTCAATTATGCCTAAATCGTCTCTTATTTTTACATCGTCTCTTGGCAGTAGTTCATTAATATTTGGTAGATGCGAATAAGCAAGAGGTAATTTAGTAATAGTGTCATTTACATAATTAAGAACGACATTATCACGAAAATGCTGATCAACATATGTTACAAATTCATTATTTCCTACGTTTGGACTGGCAAATAAGCAAGACCTAAAGTGAGCTGCTTTATCATAAATATCTCTCATGAGATAAGTTCCTAGTACAGCCCCAAGACTATGACCTGATATTGTGCAATAACCATTTGTTCCGATAAATTGTGTGATGGCATCTGCTAGTGGGAGGTTCTGATAATTAACCCCCGTTGTGTTATCAGGAACCATCAGACGCAAAGAATGATACATTGAGTAAAAACCGGCACAAACTTTTTGATCAGGCGTATCAGGCCAAGGGGATATAAGTATTGCATCAATATTCTTTATCCATTCGATATTAGTTTTTGTTCCACGGATAGCAAGGACGTATTCTCCGGGATTCGTTATTCTCTCTACCATATATCCAAAGTTAACTTTTTCTTCCAAAATCATTAATTCTTTTTTATTCGTTTTGGTGTTCATAAAAATATTGAAATCATTACAATAAATATAGCATTTCAGTTTCCAACCATCTTTTTCTATACGTTGGTCTGGAGGCGGTGTAAGGTTATTAGGATATCGATCACACATATCTGATGCGTATAGAATTAGTGCTGCAAAACTGTCGTAGTAATCTGCTGTAAACATAGTCCACTCCCATTATATTGGTTTAATGAAAATTAAAGAGATAATTAAAGTATATTTCTATTTTGATTTTTTTCCTGAAATTAAGAGAATATTTCATTTTTAATTTTATCAATATATTATTATTTGTAATTTAAATTATATGTTTTTTGTTTTTCTAAATATAACTCATTTAATTATGGAGTAAATTAAAATGCAGTCAATATATTAATATGTTAATCAAGTAAAGCTGGTTTTTTGTGATAAATTCATGCTGTATATAAATTAATTTTTAATTTATTAGCTTTGATAGTCAGGAGGAGAAATATTTAGTTATTTTTCAGACATCCATGTCTGAAAAATAGGTGTATTTCATGGTGTAGTCATGTTATCAACAAGGATAAATATCAAACCGATGATTTTTGGTGGTAATGGCGGCGGATGCTTTAATACCGGCCATTGGTTCGGCGTAATCAGGTCGTTTCACTACAACACGGCGCTTTGCCAGC
This sequence comes from Xenorhabdus bharatensis, assembly GCF_037996705.1. NCBI lineage: Bacteria > Pseudomonadati > Pseudomonadota > Gammaproteobacteria > Enterobacterales > Morganellaceae > Xenorhabdus > Xenorhabdus bharatensis. Next base: position 54,711 of record NZ_JBBMXG010000021.1, read on the forward strand.
GCACGGGCTGGTTCTAACAGTGCATCAGCATCTTCATCGGCACCCACGAGAGACTGGAATACACGCATTTCTTTTTTGACCAGCGCACTTTTTTGCCGATGCGGATACATCGGATCAAGATAAACCACATCCGGTTGCGGAGTGATATCCGTCAGTGCGGTAATGCTTGAAGCGTGGATCAGTGTCATGCGCTCTTTCAGCCATCCGCCGATTTCTTCATCCTGATAACCGCGCTGTAGTCCGTCATCCAGCAATGCCGCAACGACAGGATTGCGTTCCAGCATTCTGACATGGCAGCCGATTGAAGCCAGAACAAAGGCATCCCGCCCTAATCCTGCCGTGGCATCAACGACTGTGGGTAAATAATCTTTCTTGATACCGACTGCTTTCGCAACGGCTTCACCACGCCCGCCACCAAAGCGGCGGCGATGTGCCATTGTTCCGGTCACGAAATCAACATAAATTCCACCGAGCTTCGGCTCGTCGAGTTTGCGCAGTTCCAGCCGCTCGGGAGTCAGAACCAAGGCCATAACGGAATCTTCATCGTGTACCAGACTCCAGCGTTCAGCCAAATGAGATAAGGCGCTGCTATCAGCGCCCTGTTCGCAAATCAAACAAATTTTCACGCGAGTTTCCACACAAATTATCCCGTGATCCCAGCGCTTTTCAGCATGGCATCCAGTTTGGGTTCGCGGCCACGGAAGCGGACGAATAGCGTCATTGGATCTTCAGAGCCGCCACGGGACAAGATATTGTCGAGGAATGACTGACCGGTTGTACGGTTGAAAATACCTTCTTCGGAGAAACGGGAATAAGAATCTGCTGCCAGTACGTCAGCCCACAAATAGCTATAATAGCCAGCGGCATAACCACCATTAAAAATATGGCTGAAAGAGTTAGGGAAACGGTTCCACTCAGGAGATGGTACAACAGAAACCTGTTCTTTCACGGAGTACAGCGTTGGCAGGATTTGAGCGCCTTTTGCCGGATCATATTCAGCATGCAGGCGGAAATCGAACAGACCAAACTCCAGCTGACGCAGGATAAACATCGCAGACTGATAATTCTTCGCTGCCAGCATGTTATCCAGCATTTCCTGTGGCAGAGGTTCGTTTGTCTCGTAATGGCCGGAGATAAACGCCAGTGCTTCCGGCTCCCAACACCAGTTTTCCATAAACTGACTTGGCTGCTCAACGGCATCCCACGGAACACCGTTAATACCGGCAACATCCAGTGTTTCGATTTCGGTCAGCATATGGTGCAGGCCGTGACCAAATTCATGGAACAGTGTTATCACTTCATCGTGAGTAAACAAAGCAGGTTTGTCACCTACTGGCTTATTGAAATTACAGGTCAGGTAAGCAACGGGTTTCTGCAATTCGCCGGAAGCAAAACGCATTCTGCCGGCACAGTCATCCATCCATGCGCCACCACGTTTATGCTCACGGGCATAGAGATCCAGATAGAAGCTACCGCGCAGTTCCCCTTTTTCATCATACAGCTCGAAGAAACGAACATCAGAATGCCAAGTTTCTACATCGTGTCGCTCTTTGGCGGTGATGCCATAAATGCGGCGAACAACTTCGAACAACCCTTCAACGGCACGTTGTTCAGGGAAATAAGGGCGAAGTTGCTCATCATCAATGGAGAAATGATGTTGTTTCTGCTTTTCGCTGTAGTAGGTCACATCCCAAGCTTCCAGCTTATCAACACCGTAATGTGAACGGGCGAAGCTGGTCAGTTCTTCCAGTTCTTTCTTGCCCTGACCATGTGCACGGTTAGCCAGATCATTCAGGAAGTTGAGTACCTGCTGAGGATCTTTCGCCATTTTTGTGGCAAGGGATTTTTCTGCGTAGCTTGCGAAACCCAGCAATTGAGCGAGTTCATGACGTAATGCCAGCATTTCTGCCATAATTGCATTATTGTCCCATTTTCCGGCATCTGGCCCTTGATCGGATGCACGAGTCGTGTAGGCGTAATACATTTCCTGACGCAGTTCACGGTTATCAGCATACGCCATGACGGGAAGATAGCTTGGCATATTCAGCGTCAGCAACCAGCCTTCCTGCTCTTTTGCTTCTGCGGCAGCTTTGGCCGCGGCTTTGGCACTTTCAGGTAAACCAGCCAGATCGTTTTCGTCGGTGATGAGCTTAGACCAGCCCATGGTGGCATCCAGCACGTTATTGCCGAACTGGGAACCTAGCTCTGACATACGGACGGCAATTTCACCGTAGCGTTTCTGTTTTTCTTCCGGTAAGCCAATGCCGGATAACTCAAAATCACGCAGAGTATCTTCGATAGACTTGCGTTGTGGCTGGGACAGTGAATTAAAAATTTCACTCTCTTTGAGTGACTTATAAGCCTGATATAGCCCTTTATGCTGCCCGAGCCAGGTACTGAATTCGGAGAGCAGAGGCAGGCTTTGTTCATAGGCTTCACGAAGTTCAGGGCTATTTTTGACAGAATTCAGGTGCCCGACGGGTGACCACATACGGGAAAGCTTATCTTGCTCTTCAGAAAGCGGCTGGCACAGGCTATCCCAGGTAAAAGCGGAGTTCTCAGTTAAAATTTTCTCAATGACCTGACGGTAGTTCGCCAGCGTTTCTTTTACGGCAGGAACGACATGTTCAGGTTTAATGTCAGCGAACTTAGGCAATACTGAAGATGTCAGTAACGGGTTAGTCATAATGAGCGCCTTATCTTTGCATGTGGGTATAAGCTGTTATCAGCCTGATATCCCATTATGGGGTATGGGTGATAGATGGGGATAAAATAGCGTGAGTTCAATGCTTGATGTTATGGCTACTGCATTTTTCAGTACCTCAGCAATGGTGGTTGGTTTACGCGGACGTTCTTTGGTGAGTTCATGCAGGGGATGAAATTTACTCATCGCTTCCAATAACATAAGGAACTGCCGTAATGAATCATAAAGAAAGCCAGCAGATGACTGTGCTGGCTCATTGATAAATTTTATATGAAAAATTATCTTTAAAACCTATTTTTTAATAGTGTTATTAACTTATTGAATCTATTAAATAGAAAGTAATTTATCCAATAGCTCTTGTTATTGAGGTTTCCATTTTATGAGGAGGTTAATTTATGAGAAATGAATAGAGGCTTGTTTTTTTTTTACTCTAACAGGATAATATTAGATGATTTTTTTTCATTATTTAAAAAGTATAAAATTATTGTTATAAATGTAATAAGACGCTGTAACCAGCGCCTTATTATAGATTAAACAAATAATTATCCGGTAATGCCCAGTCTTTTTAGTAGTGCATCCAGTTTTGGTTCACGGCCACGGAAACGGATAAACAGCGTCAGAGGGTCTTCTGAACCACCGCGCCCCAGATAATCATCAAGGAATGACTGGCCTGTTGTGCGGTTGAAAATGCCTTCTTCAGTGAAACGTGAATAAGCATCCGCTGCCAGTACATCAGCCCACATATAGCTGTAATAACCTGCGGCATAGCCACCGTTAAAGATATGGCTGAAAGAGTTCGGGAAGCGCTCCCAGTCTGATGACGGAACGACGGAAACGTGTTCTTTCACTGACTCCAGTATTGGCAGGATCTGAGCGCCTTCTTCCGGGTCATATTCAACATGCAAACGGAAATCAAACAGGCCAAATTCCAACTGACGCAGCATCTTCATGGCTGCCTGATAATTCTTCGCTTCCAGCATATTATCCAGCATTTCTTTTGGCAGAGGCGCATTTGTCTCGTAATGACCGGAGATAAACTCCAGCGCTTCTGCTTCCCAGCACCAGTTTTCCATAATCTGGCTCGGGCACTCTACGGTATCCCACGGTACACCGTTAGTGCCGGCAACATCCAGAGTTTCAATTTTCGTCAGCAGTGTTTGCAGACCGTGACCAAATTCGTGGAACAGCGTTGAAACCTCAGAATGTGTAAACAGCGCGGGTTTGCCGCCTACAGGCCCACTGAAGTTACAGTTAATGAAAGCAACGGGTTTCTGTAACTCGCCGGAAGCAAGGCGCATTCTGTCAACATAACTACTTTGCCATGCTCCGCCTTTTTTACCTGCGCGGGCATAGAGATCCATATAGAAGCTACCAAGTAGTTCCCCTTTATCATCATGAAGCTCAAAGAAACGGACATCAGGATGCCAAATTTCTACCTCTTTGGTACAGTCTTTTGCCGTAATGCCATAAATGCGGCGAACAACGTCGAACAACCCTTCAATGGCGCGTTTTTCCGGGAAGTAAGCGCGCAATTGCTCTTCATCAAAAGAGAAATCGTGCTGTTTTTGTTTTTCGCTGTAATACCTCACATCCCAGCTTTCCAACTCATCAACCCAGTAGTGAGATTGGGCAAACTCGCAAAGTTCTTCCATCTCCCTTTCGCCTTGCTCATGGGCGCGGTGAACCAGATCGTTTAAGAAATCGAGCACTTCCTTCGTCGTTTTCGCCATTTTGGTTGCGAGAGAATTCTCAGCGTAGTTTTTAAAGCCTAACAGCAGAGCAAGCTCATGACGCAGCGCGAGAATTTCTTCCATAATCGGGTTATTGTCCCACTTACAGGCATTCACGCCCTGTTCAGAGGCGCGGGTCATATAAGCGGTATAGACTTCTTCACGCAGCTCACAATCATCGGCATAGTTCATCACTGCACTGTAGACTGGCGGATCCAACGTCAGTAACCAGCCTTTTAAGTCTTTCGCTTTAGCGGCAGCTTTGGCGGAACTTTTTATGTTTTCAGGTAAACCTGACAGATCGCAGACATCAGTGACGAGCTTTGTCCATCCCATTGTGGCATCCAGCACATTGTTGCCGAAGCGGGCGCTCAGTTCAGACAAGCGAGCCGTGATTTCACCGTAGCGTTTTTGTTTTTCTTCCGGTAATGCAATGCCGGATAGAGTGAAATCAAGCAGCTTATCTTCGACGGCTTTACGCTGCGGCTGAGACAGTTTGTCAAACTCAGGGCTTTCTTTCAGTGACTTATAAGCCTGATATAACCCTTTGTGTTGACCCATCCATGTCGAGAACTCAGAATTCATCGGTAGGCATTGTTCATAAGCCGCCCGGAATTCCGGTGTATTTTTAACGGAATTGAGATGAGAGACAGGAGACCAGACGCGCTCAAACTGATTCCTTGCCTCAGAGATTGGCTGACATAAATTATCCCAGGTAAATTGACTATTTTCGTTCACGACTTTCTCAATGACCTGACGATATTTAGCCAGCATTTCTTTCACCGCGGGTACAACATGTTCTGCTTTAATAGAAGCAAATTTTGGTAGTCCAGAAAAATCTAATAATGGATTAGTCATAATGAGCACCTTATTAGTATTAATGTAATTGGGTAATACCGATGTCCCAAGGAGTTGTTATTGAAAGACGGGGATAAGATATCGTGAGTTAAATTTAAAAGCCGCATTTTTCTTTGAATAATAAGGCTCTTTTTATATCAGTGATCTGCGAAGTGATGTTATAAGAATAAAAAAGAAAATCAAATGACAGAATAAATTAAATAGGCGTAAAAATAAAAAGCCAGCAAATTTAAATGCTGGCTTAATAAAAATTTAGAATAATAAATCTGATTTTAAATCGGTTTCTCTATTGAGTTATAAAGTGTATCCAATTGGTTAATTCGTTGACGATAACTATTGGTCAGGCAGGATATATCAGCTCCACATTGCTGACGCTGTTTCAGCCATGCCTGCTGGCTGTTATACATCTCTCCTGATACACCCATTGCAAATAACCCACGTAGGAAGTGATACTTCACACTCATTTCCACATCCAAATCGTTCAGCTTCTGGTTGGCACAAATTACCTTTTCATCGAGGGCTTTGGCTTTTGCACAATCAAAACTGGCAGCGAGGCTGAATGGCGACAACAGGCATAATAAGAACAGCATATACCGCATTATTTCTCCTTATCCGGAGGAACGACAGGCCCCGGCCCCATTGGTAACTTGGGTACTTTAGCATCTTCATAATTGAAGAATTGTGGTTTACCGGTTGCATCGAGTTTGCAGGAGAACTGAATATCTTTCCAACCATTATCAGTTCGATACATACCAATCCCGACCAATTCCGAAGAACTCATTAATTTGATGCTATCTGGTGATACATCACCAAGGAAAACTTTATCGGCATCTTTGTGATGTTGTTGAATAATGGGTAAAGCAAAAGGGCGGCAAATAAATTCAGCGATTTTTTTAGCATCTGACCACTTATTGATATCTTTTAGTGCTGATTTATCGATAACTTGTTTATCAATTTGTTGTTGAAGGTAATTTTGCTGAGTCTGAGATAATTGAACTGGCGGAGATTCGGCTTGTATGGCAGAAGAGAAAACCAGACAACTGATACCAATACAAGTTAGATACTTTGCATAACGCATGGCAGGATACTCCGAATAAGAAGCCCGTATAAGTATGGCACAGGTTTTTAAGCTGTGCCATCATTGTCTTTGGCTGGATAGAATTGACTTATTTGAGTGTATTTTATGATTGATGTCATTTTATTTATTCAGGTGTTAGTAAATAATAAAAATGTACAAGCTATTCAGAGCCATGGTTACATATGGTCTAGTCAGGGTTGGTCGATTAATTAACTAATTTGAATGTACCTTATAATTAGTTGCTACTGTCAATGCAGCGATATTGGTATCTTTCACATTATCAACATGGATAATATTAGGGTAAATGTCAGAAGACAGTTTGTCATAGAGTTTGATGGGTAAATATTGATTCGCATAGGTTCCTAATTCTTTGATACTATTAATGTGATATATTCTGGTGGATATCTTGCAGGTTGATGCTGTAAGAGCATTCTGAGTGAGTGTCCAGGAGAGTAAAAAATAAGTTTTATCAGAATAGTTTTCCATTTTATGAATTTGATCTTCAGACATTTTATCAAAATCTTCTGTATTTGAATATTTATCGTATATATTAAGATCATTCAAGTAAAAAAAACCATTTTTATAGCGGGTTCCTAGATTTGCATGAGCGCCTTTTACTATGAATAGAACTGCTGGATGTGTACCATTATTGGTGAACTGGTTGAATGTTATCAGACTAAGATCTTCATCAGTGCAATAGAGATAATCTATATTATCTAACGCAATAAATAATCTATCCCATTCTTCTTTTGTGAATTCACGATAACTATTATTACCAAGATCTGTATTGAGAGAATGAGAAAGTTGTATAATGATTAATTCATTATGTGCTTTATTGAATTGATTTATAGCATCAACAATAGATTGAATGGATTCACCATTTGCACCCTGCCACGTAACCACTAGATGAGAATAGTGCCCTGTCAAAAAGTGACCACCACTGATAACTGGCCTGATATCAAAGTATCGTATACCTAAGTTTAATTGCCCCAGTATATCGTGGGTTTGAGTCAGGGTATTGCAGTCGGTTGCAAATGCCGTTCCTGATGTATATATACTCATACCTGCATCATGAGAACCGGGAATAGAGAGGTTTTTTAGTGAAAGTTTTCCCAAAATCTCTCTATTATCACACATCCAACTTGATGTGTTCATTCCGGTTCCAGTGTATTTATTTTCTGTACCTGTAATGATGAATGTAACTGTAGTATCAGGATTCCATCCTAAAATTAATTCGGAACCTGATAAATTTTCATCCATTATTAAATGCTTAAAATGAGCACTGAGTAAAAACTGGTCTGAATCACGATGGCAACTTGCAATAATTTGAAAACTGCTTTCATTTGAGTCAAGTAAATGGTACTCGACAACCCCCCTATCAAGTGTAGTATCGTCAAAAAACCAATTTTTTCTTTGTATATATATTTCGATCCCTTTATTTGCACTAATTATTTCAGGGAAATGCCAGACAGTCATTTGATATTGTTCTGATTTTATGAGTTTTAAATCTGTATTGGTTCCATTTATAATGGATAATGTTGTGTGGTTTTCCATGACATACCCCTGAATATAGTCTGATGAATTTCCCTTTCTCTCTTAATTATTTTTATAATAAATTATTTGGTTATCACCAACGTATTTACAGACGAATCATGACTGACATACCCATTATAACAATTTGACTTGTTATCATCACAAATAAAATTAACGGGAATCTGGCAGTTTGTCCCTGGTGTTGGATGAAAATAAGTTCTCCATCCATCTTCCATATCGATATAGTCTGTTAGCAATTTCACATTACAATATTTTTTCTCACCGTTTGGTGAATCATATTCAATATTCCATGTCACCCATTTAGCTGATGCATTGCAATTATGAAATATATTATCATCATCTTCTAAATTGAAGTATTTCTCCTCATTAGGAGATAAAGTAAACTCCTCTTCTGGCCCGGCACCGTACATACATCCATATTGATCACGTTTAATTTTCACTACAGCAGTCTGACTGGCATTTAACATGTATATGTCATAATATGCAGAAAATACAGATGGTTCACTAGTGTGTTTTTTATTTTCTGACTTAGGCAAAGATTGTGCTGTATTGTTTTGAGCTAAAGAAAAGTTAGAAAACAATAATAAAATCAAAGTCAGGGCATATATAATTTTTATTTTAAATGATTTCATGTTTATTTCCTCTTTGTTTTGTGTGCTGATTTTAAAATCATCCCTTCGGGAATAGGGATAACACAATGACAAGAAACCTCAGTCAACAACACTGTGATTTTTAAATGGATAATTTTATTTTTAATTATAGCAGGAATTAATAAAGGTAAAGTTTGATTTCAACTTTTATTTTTACTGGTGGGCTATGATAAATTATTTATTAATTTTATTTTCTTTCTATATCACACCTCACTGAATAAAAGTGAGGTGTGATATTTTAAGTAGCATATAAACAATATATTATGAATTATAAAAACACATAAATAATATTGTTATGTTGAAATTAAATAAACAGATTCATAAGGTTTAATCTTAATTTCTTTTTCTACAGTTACAGGGGATGGATAATTATTGATTAATACCTGCCACTCTTTTTGTGTCAGTTCAGGCTCTGGTGACCAACGCTGTGTCTCATCACTCAGATTGGCAATAACCAATAAAGTCTGATCCTGCCAACGGCGCAGATAGCACCACAGAGAAGGGTGGTCAGGCAAAAGATCCAAATAATCACCATAAGTCAGTATGGGCTGTGTTTTTCTTAACTGAATTAAATCCTTATAGCAGTAGAATACAGAATCGTTGTCCTGTAATACGGATTCTGCATTGATTTCACGATAATTATCGCTGGTCGCTATCCATGGAGAACCAGAGGTAAACCCAGCATTGTCAGAGTTATCCCACTGCATTGGTGTCCGGCTATTATCACGGGATTTTTGCGCCAGAATTGTCAGTATTTCTTCTGGAGACATACCTTGTTCAATGCGTTCCTGATACATATTCAGGCTTTCAATATCCCGATATTCTTCAATGCGTTTAAAGTGAGGATTGGTCATACCAAGCTCTTCACCTTGATAGATATAAGGTGTTCCCTGCATTCCGTGCAGCACCATAGCTAACATTTTGGCGGATGCTTTATGGTGCTGGTTTTCATCCCCGAATCGGGACACAATACGGGGCTGATCGTGATTACACCAGAAAAGAGCATTCCATGCCTTCTGATGCATCCCTTGCTGCCAGACTGAGAAGATCTTTTTCAGTTCAATATAATCAGGTTTCGTATGTGTCCATTTTTCCCCATTCGGGTAATCAACTTTCAGGTGATGAAAATTGAAAGTCATGGAAAGTGCATTCCCACTCAACGCACTATAACGGACACAGTGTTCAAGGCTCGTGGAAGACATTTCACCGACGGTCATTAACGCTTTAGGCTGGAAAACATCACGGCTCATTTCCTGCAAAAACTCGTGTATACGTGGGCCATCGGTATAAAAACGGCGTCCATCACCACGATCATCATCAGGGTAATCCTGCTGTTTTGAGACAAGATTAATGACATCCAGCCTCAGCCCATCAACACCCCGGTCAGCCCAGAATTCACAGACTTTTTTCAGCTCAGCGCGAACGGGTTCATGTTCCCAGTTCAGATCAGCCTGTTCGACGGCGAATAAGTGGAGGTAATATTGCTGGCTTGCTGCGTGCCATTGCCATGCGTTACCACCAAATTTTGATTTCCAGTTATTGGGGGGATTATCCTGCCCACCGCCCTCTTTCCAGATGTAGAACTGACGGTAAGGATTATTCGCGTCCTGCGCGGCTTTAAACCACGGATGTTCCGTTGAAGTATGGTTGAAAACCATATCTAAAATGATGCGAATACCACGGCGATGGGCATTCTCCACCAAATTATCAAAATCTTCCATCGTGCCATATTCAGGATTAATTGCGCAGTAATCGGCAACATCATAACCATTATCCACCTGTGGAGATGGATAAATCGGGGTGATCCAGATAGCACCTACTCCGAGGTGCTGTAAATAATCCAGACGTTGAGTGATCCCGTTAATATCACCAGTACCATTTCCTGTACTATCCTGAAAACTCTTTGGATAAATCTGGTAGATAGCGCTGTCTAACCACCACGGTTGTTGTTCAGTCATAACAATACCTTATAAAACTATATCCTATTAACCCGCAGCTTCACTCTTGATCAATTTTTCTTTGCGTTCGTTCCTGCGATACAGCAGCACAGTCAGTACCATTGGTACAATAATCACAATCAGCATAGCGAGAAGGTAAATCATCCAGAATTGAGGTTTGATGGACAGAATACCCGGTATACCTCCCACTCCGATCCCATTGGAAGTCACGTGGTTTAGCCCACATAACAAACCCGCCAGACTCGTTCCAATCATTGCGCAGAACATCGGGTAACGGTATTTCAGGTTAATACCATACATGGCCGGTTCAGTCACACCGAGGTAGGCTGAAATTGCCGCAGGAACGGAAAGCTCCCGCTCATTTTGTTTTTTACTGGCCCAGATAATGCCGATAACTGCGGAACCCTGAGCAATATTAGACAGAGCAATAATCGGCCAGATAGGCGTTCCGCCCGTGCTTTGGATCATTTGCAGGTCAATCGCCAGCGTCGTCTGATGTACACCGGTAATCACCAGCGGAGCATAGAAGAAGCCAAATAAGGCAGCACCGATTGGAGCAAAACTTCCGGTCATCAAGCCCTTGACACACCAGGCTACACCATCACCGATTGAACGCCCGATCGGGCCGATAATCGCATGAGCAAGGAAAACAGCCAGCAGCAGGGAAACAACCGGAACAACCACCAGATAAAGGTAATCCGGCACCAGTTTCTTCAGACGTATTTCAATCCAGCCTAATGCTAATCCTGCCATCAGAGAAGGGATAACCTGTGCCTGATAACCGACTTTGGAGATGGTAAACCAACCGAAATTCCAGACTTCCGGGATTTGTTGCCCAAGTTGGTAGGCATTCATTAATTGTGGGGAGACTAACGTGATCCCCAGAATAATCCCCAGAATGGGGGTTCCACCCATTTTTTTAACGGCAGACCAGCAGATCCCGACAGGGAGATAGAAAAATATGGCTTCGCCGATAAGCCAGAGGAAATCATAAATGGTTTGCCAGATTGGGTAGATATCGGAGAGCGGTTTTCCGTCACTAAATGGGATGCCCCCGATCAGGTTTCGCAGACCTAATATCAGACCGCCGCTGATAAGGGCGGGCAATAATGGAAAGAAGATCTCAGCAAAATGTGAAATTGCATTTTCATACCATTTCATATTTTGTCGTGCAGCCTGCTTAACTTCTTCTTTGTTTGCTGACTGCTTTCCGGTTGCGGCAAGCAGGGCTTTATAATAAATATCGACATTTGTTCCTATGACGACCTGAAATTGCCCGGCGTTAGTGAAACAGCCTTTCACCATGGGTAACTCTTCAATGGCCTTAGCATCAGCGTTTTCCGGGGTATTAAGAACAAATCTGAGTCTGGTGATACAGTGGGTTACGGAGGCAATATTCTCCTGCCCTCCGACTAATCTAATAAGATTATCAACATCCTTTTGATTTATTGATTTTTTCTTCATGCCTTTTCTCCTTTCTATGGCAGGAGTAGTGAATAACGGAAATTGGTACTAATAGAATGATTACTTTTATGATGAGATAATTCATAGAGTGAAGTAATAACTAGCCCATCCTAGTCAGATTTCAGAATTTTGAATATGAAAATATACGTTGTTTGAGTTTTGGATCACATTTTATTCTACTAAATTGAAAATATAATAATTTTCATATTACTTTAATTTATTGTTTCAGTAACTTTAATTTACTCGGAAATTAATGTATTTGATTTATAGGTTTTATTATTGTTATATGTATTTTTTATTAATTATCAAATGAAACTTAATCTTCTTGATTTTGCTGGTATGAAAACCCGTTTCACTGGAAAGCATATAAGTTAAACGGGCTGTTGGTTATTTATTTCGGTATTGTTTATGGATCCATCCTATCATAAGGTATTATAAAAAAAGGTTCGCACTCTTTAGTGTTACATCCTAGGTAAATAATTTTTTCATCATTGGTAAACGTGGTTATGCCACCACCATTGATATGGAAATCCCATAATTCCAGAACAAATATTTTATGATAAACAATGAGTTCTTATAATATTCATTACCTCTTCATTTTCTTCAATAAATGAAAATGAACCACTATGTTCCAGAAATTGTAATGAAATGTTCTCATGAGAAAAATCAAGCTGTAATAATGGATAGAGAGCTCTATCGAATCGACCAGCTATTACTCGTGTAGGCATGGATATTTCTTTCAATCTAGGGCGAAAATCAGGAATCATTAAAATTTGACCACCAATATTAAAATCTACATCTTCCCCACAAAAGATTGGATATAATTCAATATTTCTAGCTCCAGGCTCCGTCGCTATTTTTTCGGAATTCTTAGGGTCGAAGAATCGGACTAATGTAGCACCTCTTGCAAAGAGAGATTGCATTTCTGGTGAAGTTGAAGCATATCCATTTCGACGAAGTTGGGATATTTCACTCCATACGTCTGGTAATTGGTTTTCAATGATTTTATTTATGTTTTCGTGATTCTTCTGCCACATGTAAGGGCTATGCAAGCTATTACATAATAACAAGGATTTTATTAATTCTGGATAATCCAAAGCAAGTTTTAAACTTATTAAACCACCATATGAGAAACCAAAAACATGTGCTCCATCTGGACATAATTTGTTAATTACACATGCAACATCAAGTATATCCTCTTCAAAAGTTATTTCGGAAAGAGATTCTGGTTGATCAGATTTTCCTCTTCCGAAAAGATCTAAGTATATAACACGAAATTCAGTATGTAGTATATCAAAGTGAGGATGAAATATTACATGTGAACCGGCAGGCCCAAGTCCTGATAGAAGAATGAGAGGTTCTCCACTGCCTGCTTCTTCAATCCAAAGTCTTTTTCCTCTAATATTATGGAATGTGCCTGGGGCATGCTGAAAACATATTGTGTTTGTCATATTATCTCCGAGTTTGTTACGAAAACATCCAATTCTATTTGTCGAATTTTTTACATTTTTACGATAGATGGATACATTGAATGTAAAAATAATAGTCATGTTTTTGAGTGAATTATATTTTAGAGTGTAAGATGTTACGTAATTCAGAAACTAGATTAGGTACAGGATCATTGAAATGTTTATATTCATCAGTCGATTTGTAATATCAATATTTGTACTCATTGTTTTTTGGCCTCTCTCATTAATAATTCTCGCTTGCGCTCAATTCCCCAACGATATCCAGATAAACTTCCATCATTTCTGACTACCCTATGACATGGAATCGCAACTGCCAGCATATTGGCGGCACATGCATTAGCTACAGCACGTATGGCTTTTGGTGAACCAATACGTTTGGCAATTTCAGCGTAACTGATAGTGGTTCCTACCGGAATTTCTCGTAAAGCCAGCCAAACTCGTTGCTGAAAAGCCGTACCGCGAATATCCAATGGTAGTTTTAGCTCAACTTCCGGAGTCTCAATAAACCCGACAACTTGCGCGATAATTTGCTCAAACTGGGGATCTCCGCCAATAAATTCTGCCTGGGGGAATTTGTCTTGCACCTCCTGTAAAAGTTTATTGGGATCATTTCCCAGTAAAATAGCACAAATACCCTTTTTACTTTGTGCAACTAAAATATGACCTAATGAACAAATACCCAAAGCAAAGTAAATTTGCACCCCCTTTCCACCGGCGCGCCAAATTTTCGGTGTCATACCTAATAAATCGGATGAAATTTCATAGAACCTGCTGCTGGAATTGAAACCTGCATCTAAAATAGCTTCAGTAACACTATGGTTTTGTTCTAAATTATCCCTCAAACGCTGACTACGGTAAGCATCAGCATAGGCTTTTGGCGTCAGACCTATTTTTGCCTTGAATAATCGATGAAAGTAAAATGGACTCATTCCTATGTGATTAGCGATATTTTCTAGGGTAAGATGCCCTTCATTTTGTTCTATGTAACGGCAGGCTTGCGCTATTTTAGCAAGGTTACTTGCTTCCTGTTCAGGCTGATTTCCTGGTAAACGCTTACTTGGACGATAACCATGCTGTTTAGCATCACTTTCATTGTCAAAAAAGATCACATTTTCCCGTTTTGGCAGGCGGGCAGTACTGGAAGGTAAACAATATATTCCTGTAGTACGCACTGCATATACAAAATAATTATCAGCATTCTTATCTCGTTCAACAATGGCTTGCCAACGTTTGTCATTAGTTTTCCATAAATTTTTTTTACTCATATATCACCTATCATGGTTGGCTGATGAGCACCTTAATATTAATAGATTGGTGGATAATGGCAGAAAAATCCTCCTGTCTCTTGCTTTTTTAATTTTTTAAAGAATATATATTAGGGTCACATAGATACTACTCCCTTTTATCAAATAAAAGAGCATCCGATATTCCCTACCGGACGACAGATATTATTAACGCGTAACAAGATTAATAAATATTTGTGCTCCAATCAGAAGGCAGTCATCGTCAATAAAATAAGGATTGGAATGCGGGAAGTTGTCTATTCCTTTTTCTTTATTTCCGCTACCGAGGAAAAACATGGCACCTGTGCGATCTTTGGTGGCGTTAATCATGTAACTGAAATCCTCACTACCTGTTGCTGGGCGGATGTTAGCGAATATATTTTCTGATGGCAGAAATCTGCCGGCCGCTTCGATGATACGCTGGTAAGCGTAAGGATGGTTTTCCACTGCCGGGTAAGTTGCGTAGCTTACTGTGGTTCTGAAACCGCCCGCTTCGCTGCGGGCAATCATTTCCTGAATACCATTTTTGAGGATTTGGTCAGTTTCCTTATCCATCGTCCGAATGGTTCCTTGTGCCTGGGCATGGTCGGCGATGGCATTGGGAATGGTTCCGCCGTTAATCATGCCGCAAGTGAGTACCGCCGGGCTGAATGGATCTGTCTTTTTCGCGACAATATAGTCCATATAATCAATAATGCGACACATCTCGCGAATGGCATCCAGCCCTTTTTGTGGTGTTGAGCCGTGGGCCGAAACACCGTAGACATCCAGAGTCCATGTCGTCCCCCATGAGGTGAGGGTGCCGCTTGTCAGGGCGATAGTACCTGTATCCTCAGCACCATCGTTATGCAGGGCATAGACTTCACTGACCCCGTCCATGCACCCCAGCTCAACCAGTTTATCTGCGCCCGGAATACGCATATCTTCCTCTGCCATCTGGAAGATAAAGCGCACGTTGGCGTTCATCTCATGCTGATGCTGTGACAGGTAATTGGCGGCAGTCAGGGCAACTGTCATATGAGTGTCATGACCACAGTTATGCGCACAGCCTTCATGAACAGAGCTGTGGTCATTATTGGTCAGATCGGGCATGGCGAGTGCATCCATATCGGCACGAAATGCAATCAGAGGTTTGGCTGGCTCAATAATTAAGTCGGCAGTAAAACCGGTATAATCCGGATAGTTTTTGATGGTGTAACCAAAGCCTCTCATTAAATCAAGGCAATATTTTGCCGTTTTAAACTCACGACCGGATAGTTCAGGAATTTTATGGAGATCCTGACGCGTCTTTTTGCTGAATTGTTCTAATGAAAATAGCGTGTCGCTGACATGATATTTGTTCATTGTCTAACCCCTTTACGCTGAATTTATTTGAATCATGAAAGAAGTATCGAAAAAAGGTAATAAATAGAAACTATCATGAAAAACATGCTCACTTGCCATAATATTTTTTCTCGGTTTCTTTTTCTTATCGTCAGATCTAGGGGGGGTTGTCGTATGTGATGGATGAGACACGACATTTTAGGATATAGAGCGGGAACAACAGTGCATCAACACGATCACTGATTGTAAGAGAGATCGTATTGATCCAGATGGGGGCAATAAAGGATCTTTAATGCTGAGAGCATAACCGATCCTGAACTTATAAAAGATCGGCTTCCCGTAATGGGTCAAAATACCATTCAGTCTATGCTGTTGGTTTGATGTCCATAATAGTTTCAATCGCGCCGCTGCTTAAGAGACGCTGTTTATTAGGAACCGCCTCAATCAAATGGTTGACTGGCAAAACTCGGATACCTGAGCCTAAAAAGACCGGCACCGTGGTAATAAACAGTTGTTGTAATTCTCCGGCATCGGCAAAGAATGCTGCCGTTTCTCCACCACCAATAATCCATACGTCTTTATCCTTAGCGGCAGCCCGAGCTTTGGCGGCAATTTCACTGGCAGGATCATGAGTGACAACGGCATTAATTTCTGCCGGAACGGGTAAATTTCTGGAGGAGAGAATAAAAGAAGGGATATTCGGATATGGCCAGTGACCAGCCGTATTCTTCATAATCCATTCATAAGTTCCGGCCCCTATAATGGCTGCTCCGATACCCTGATAAAAGGTTTCATAAGGTGTGGCATCATCGCTGAGAGCAAATGTTTCCAGCCAGCCTAACTCATGATTCTCTGTAGCGATATAACCATCCATTGTTGCAGCAACATAATAAATGAGCTTTGACATATCTTTCCTCATTTTACTTTTTAGGATTTATGAATATTTGGAAAACCCAGTTGGTGTTGAGATAATTTTTTTTGTTACATTATTAATAACTCTATCAGGGGAATCGAAAATGGATTAGCTTTTTAAAGTAATATTTTAGAACAGCATGTTTAAAATTGATGTTGGTCACATAAAGTTTTGAAATAAAGAGTTTGTCTATAATTTTTTATGTATTCACTGTCACAACTACTACAAATTTCAAATAAAGCAGGATGAATAAATTGATTTGTAAACATGCAGAATGGTTACTTTAATCATCCGGTTTTTATCGATAATATATTTATTAATCAATTACATTTAATTCGCTTTAAGGATGAATAATGGCTATTGGATACTTCTTAGTTGTCGGGGATAAGACAACATGTGGTGGTGCAATTTTAACGGGCAGTAGTACCGTCACTTTTTACGGTAAACCGTCTGCTCTTGAAGGTTCAGAGGTCAGTTGTGGCAGATTTGCCGGTAAATACCGGATTATCGGCGGTGTCAGTGGTTTTATCAATTATCAGCAAAGAATGGCAGGAACGCTGGATAGCCAGAGTAGTTGCCCTTGTCAGGCTGGCTTGATTCAGTCTATTCCTGATTCCTATGCTAAATAATGACGGTTTGTAACTAATTATGCCATTGCAAATATCTTCAATGGCATTTAAGAGATGAAATAAATAATTTATGTTATTGATAATTAGTTTTTAAAATATAAAAGATATGATCAAAAATAAGAGGTGTCTTATTGGATTGTTGTTTAATTTGTTTATAGGATTACTCTTATTGAATAAGATAGGGCAGAAAATGGATTTAACCAAAATAGAAAGGATAACAAATTATGTCTAGATTTATTGTTACACGGAATAACGGAAAAGCGCTTCTCGGAACTGAGTTTCATCTAACTCCGGGTAATACACTGACATTAAAGATTGATGGCTTAAACCTCAATACCAGAAAGCACCTTAAGTTTCTGTCAGAGAATGGTTTGGTAACTAACCTGAATTCTGGATAAGAAATTGACGAGAGGCCTGTTTCAGGAGCAAAGTTTTGGTGAAAGCCTAAAACTACTCCGGGGAGGAACAGGCCATGGACAAGTTAGTTGAA
>NZ_JBBMXG010000022.1:0-72582 GCF_037996705.1 Xenorhabdus bharatensis
TCTACGAATATTTGGTTCGTTGCGAATAAGTCTGAATATATTTGGTCAGCTGGGAATTAGAACCTTCGGCTCTTTAAAGATTGGACTGAGTATCTTTGGACAATTAGGTCTACGAATATTTGGCTCGTTGCGAATAGGTTTGAATATATTTGGTCAGCTGGGAATTAGAATCTTCGGTTCTTTAAGGGTTGGACTGAGTATCTTTGGACAATTAGGTCTACGAATATTTGGCTCGTTGCGAATAGGTTTGAATATATTTGGTCAGCTGGGAATTAGAATCTTCGGTTCTTTAAGGATTGGAGTAAATATATTTGGACAATTAGGAATTAGAATCTTTGCTTCGTTAAGGTTTAGCTTAAATATCTTTGGTCAGATAGGTGTAAGAATATTTGCTTCTTTAGGAATGAGCTTGAATATTCTGGGTAGTATTGGTGCAAGAGTTTTCGGATTTCTTGGAACTGCCTTCGGAACATTATTTAATAAAGGCGGGAAAAACGATGCATTTGGGCAACCAAGGCGAGATATAGGTGCATTAGGTAATATTGGTCAAAAGGTTTTTGGATTTTTAGGCAATAGCATAAATATTCTGTCAAATATTGGCACAAAAGGTTTAGGCCTTTTAGGTAATGCATTTAGTGGTATTGGACGGGCAATAATGGTTGTCGGACGCGTTATGATGGCGAATCCAATCCTTGCCATTATTGGTGTCATTTCAATGGCTGCTATTTATATTTGGCAGAATTGGGAGTCATTGGGGCCGAAATTTATGGCTTTATGGGATAGTGTGAAAAATATCTTCAGTGGTGCCTGGGAGGGAATTAAAAACCTTGTCAATATAGCGTGGGAAGGTATTAAGAGCTTTTTCATGGATGGTGGCTTAATTGGCATTATCTACAATAACTGGGACACGATTAAACAAAGTGCTTCGGAAGCCTGGGAATGGGTCAAGTCAACAATCAGTGGTGCCTGGGAGTCAGTTAAACAGAATACATCTGAAATTTGGGAAAGTGTCAAAAAATCAATCTCAGATAAATGGGATGAAATTGTTGCCGATGTTCAGGCTATTCCAGAGAAATTAAAAACTGCCGGTTCGGATATGATCGATAATCTGTTGACTGGTATTCAGGAAAAATGGGAAGCACTGAAAGGTAAGATTTCTGCTATTACTGACGTCTTCACATCATGGTGGAAAGGCGATGAGAAAAAGGAAGTTGCACTAAAGAAAACAGAGGAAATTACTAAAAATGAAACGGCTCAGCAGGCTAAACAAGTACAGCCGCCCCTATACGATAAAGGTGGCTATGTCCCTGCTGGAAAAACAGCCATTGTTGGAGAACGCGGTCCTGAACTTGTTAGTGGCGGGGCAAGTGTTACTAGTCGTTTAGATACGGCGAAGTATGCAGCCGTGGGCGTTGCCATCAGCGCTATGTCATTACCTGTTGCAGCGCAGGACGCACCGTTACATGCACAAAGTCTGCCTGCTCATGCCTATGAGGAAGTTCAGGCAAAACAGGGGCGAAGCCAGCCACAGCAATTTAGTGGTGTAGCACCGCAATATAACATTTATGTCTATGGCTCTCAGGGACAGTCCGCGCAGGATATCGCCCGAATGGTCAGGCAGGAACTGGAACAACGGGAACGTATGCAGCAAGCCCGTATGCGTAGCTCACTTTCTGACAGAGGAGAAGATTTCTGATGATGGCAGCACTTGGTTTATTTGTTTTTATGCTGAAAACCACGCCATACCAAAGTTTTCAACATAAACAAAGTTGGAGACATGCCTTCAATAGCCGTGTGGGAGCACGGCCTGCATGGCAATTTGTGGGTCCGGATAACGATACAGTAACGTTATCTGGAGATCTTTATCCTGAACTGACAGGTGGCTCCTTGTCGCTAATAGCATTGAAATTGATGGCTGATAGTGGCAAAGCATGGTCTTTGATTGATGGTAGTGGCGCAATTTATGGCATGTTTGTTATTGAAAGCATTGATCAAACAAAAACGGAATTTATGTCAGGTGGTGCGCCCCGTAAAATCAGCTTTACGCTAACACTACGGCGTGTTGATAACAATCTGTTGGAGATGTTGGGCGATTTGCAGCAACAGCTGACGGATATTAAAGGCAAAATGCCTAACTCATGGGATGAGCTTTCGAAACTGAAGGATGACGGTATAAAGACAGTTAAGGAGTTCTTCTCATGATCGATTTCAAACAGTGGGTACCAAATACAGGTTGGATACCTCAATTCGATTTGATTACAGGCAAAGAGGGAGCACCAGCTTTTCGCTTAGAAATCGATAATAAGGATATTACCGGAAAAATACAGTCACGTTTAATGTCTTTATCTCTGACGGATAATAGAGGAGGGGAATCAGATCAGCTTGATATTGAACTGGATGATGCAAATGGTGAACTCAAACTGCCATCAAGAGGCAATATTTTGACATTGGAATTGGGGTGGCATGGCTACCCTTTAACCCCAAAAGGAAAATTCGTTGTTGATGAAATTGAACATGTTGGTGCTCCTGATCGAGTAACCATACGTGCCCGCAGTGTTGATTTACGTGGTTATATGAACGTTAAGCGCGAGTTGTCTTACCATCAACACACGTTAGAAACTATAGTTAGTACGGTCGCGATAAGAAATCAATTGAACTTTAAGGTTAGTGATACTTTAAAAAACATCACTGTGCATATCGATCAGACTAATGAATCTGACGTAAGCTTTTTGACTAGAGTAGCGAAGCAGGAAGGGGCGATTGCATCGGTCAAAAATGGCGAATTGTTGTTTATTCGTCAAGGAGAGAATGAAACAGGCAGTGGTACGCCTATTCCTCCGGTCAAAATTATCCGTAATTCTGGCGATAATCACAGATTTACACTATCAGATCGTGAGTCTTACACCGGAGTAATAGCGCAGTGGCTGGATACACGCACAACGGCTAAACAGACGGTAGAGTATAAGCGGAAAGAATCCCAAAATACTAAGGTTGAAGTATCAGTTCAATATGAAAGTACTAAACCGGATACGACAAAAGATAAGCCATCAAATAAAGAGTCACCTAAAAAAGATGGAGGTTCTAAAAACAAAAAATCTCCGGAAAAGGAGAAAGGAAAGTCTAAACATAAATCGGGGAGGGTAGATCTGGCAAAAAGCGGATCAAAAAAGCATAAACCTTCTTATGTTCAGCCCGTTCGTAAAGGGGAAAAGCGAAGTGACAAGAGCTTCAGCGTTGATGGAAGTTTTTCTTATGAAGAACAACAAGAGTCTGTGGTTGAATATGAACAAACAACCACTGAGCAACAAAAATCCAAGCAATATTTGCAAGGTTCAAATGAAAATGTTCTGACTCTTTCTCGTATATATTCCAGCAAAGAAGAGGCAGGACGCGCAGCCGAAGCAGCTTGGAAAAAATTACAGCGAGGTGTAGCACAGTTCTCTATTACTTTAGCGAAAGGGCGTGCTGAGCTTTACCCTGAAATGCCAGTGCATATTGAGGGATTTAAAAAAGAAATCGATGGCACTGACTGGACAATCGTTAAAGTCACTCACAATCTTAGTGACAGTGGATTCACTACGTCACTGGATCTTGAGGTTAAACTTGATGAGGTTGAAATCAAACCAGAAGCAAAAGATCCCAAAATAAATGCTTGATCTCGATATGAGATCTTTGATATATTGTTCACCATACGAGATGGTGTTATTTCAAGACTGTTATCCCAAGAACAATGCTTTCAAGAAAGGTGAACAATTATGATCAAGTGTCCTCTTTGTAATCAATCAGCGCATACCCGTAGTAGCTTTGAGCATTCCAGCCAAACAAAAGAGCGCTATAACCAATGCCAGAATATCAATTGTGGGGCAACGTTCGTCAGCCATGAAACGTTTGTGCGCTTCATTTCTAAGCCAGGTGATGTTGAAAGTGTTACGCCGCATCCGAGGGCAAAAACTAAGAGACAACCTCGTCAGAAAGCTGCGCCACAAGCTGCTGTAACCCAATAAATATAAATAATGAAAAAAACCTTGCTCCAGTTTTTGCCACCTTTATGGTGGCTTTTTTTATGGATATTGATAATGAAAAGTTCTCAATAAGAGAACCTTATGACTGAGGCTCAAAAATCTATGTCTTCATGAGACGCCCGCTTTTCAGCGTAGCAGGCGTCAGTCTATGGCAGGATTACTTCTGAGATTCCGCCTGTAAAATCCTTTGCATCTCATCCTTTATATGGAGTTTTTCTTTTTTTAATCGCACGACTTTTTCGTTATAGCCAGCCCCATTCGGGCCTTCAAGCTGCGATATTTCATGGTCAAGGCGGTTATGTTTTTCAAACAAGGATTGGAAACGAGGGTGGGAGTCTTTCAGGTTGGATACTAAATCACGATCTTCTGCAAATTCTGGAAACATGGGACCTCCAATTACGAAGTTTACTACCACACTATGAGTGTAGCAGCCCATTGTAATACCAGATTTGAGAGATATCACATAAAAAATATTTTATAAAAATGGCATATCCCTATGATTGTTAATGTAAATTTATTCTCCAATGAAGGGGCTGTTATTTTCTTTCAAAATAATAGTGGTAAAAATCAGTGCGTTGCCAAAAAAGCATAATTTATTACTGAATTTTCGCTGTTATGATTCTCTTGCGTTGTTAAACATACCAAGAGGTGAAAAAATGAAAAAGTATCTGCTTGCTTTAGCTGCTATGAGCGTTTCTGTTTATGCTCAGGCTGATAAAACGAATGATCTGGCTCCATTTCCTGAACCTTCAGAGGGCATGGTTCGCAATGTAATTACGCTAGCATCTGAAAAGGACGAAAATAATTACATGGTCGAATTGATGATTGGTAAAAGTATGATGGTAGATTGTAATCATCACTGGTTTGGTGGGAAGCTCGAAACCAAAAATATCGATGGTTGGGGATACAATTACTATGAGTTGGATAAAGTGGTTGGCCCAATGTCAACTAAAATGGCCTGTGTAGATCAGAAAAAAGTCATGAAGTTTGTGACAGTGAATTTAGATAAGGATGCATTTGTACGTTATAACAGTAAATTACCAATCGTAGTATATACACCGAAGACAATAAAAGTTAAATACCGTATTTGGCAGGCATCAGATAAGGTCAATACATCAGTACAGAAATAAATTACTCATTAAGTAACTCAACAACCTGAGTTTAATATCAATAAACTCAGGTTGTTATGTTGATTAAATAAATACATCCTCTCTAATTACTGAAATTATTACTCTCCTTATTTTCTCATCATCTATTTTCTGCTGACGGATCCTTGCACATATTTAAAAATACTAACTAAACTTTGTTTGGATTCTTTTGCATTCATGCAGGTATCGTTGAGGAATCATAGAATGTTTAAAAAATTATCGGCAGAGTTCTTAGGAACTTTTTGGTTAGTGTTCGGAGGGTGTGGAAGTGCTGTTTTAGCGGCGGCATTCCCACTGCTTGGGATTGGTTTTGTGGGAGTATCACTGGCTTTTGGTTTAACGGTTGTGACTATGGCATACGCTGTCGGCCATATTTCAGGGGGGCATTTTAATCCGGCTGTCACATTAGGTTTATTTGTTGGTGGACGTATTCCAGCCAAAGATGTCATTCCTTATATTATTGTTCAGGTGATTGGAGGAATTGCGGCCGCAGCGATATTGTATTTAATAGCGAGTGGTCAGAGTGATTTTGATGCAACGGAAAGCGGTTTTGCTTCCAATGGGTATGGGGAACATTCTCCCGGAGGATTTTCATTACAATCTGCTATTATCATTGAGTTGGTATTAAGTGCATTTTTTCTGATTGTTATTTTTGGAGCTACAGATAAGAATGCATCAACTAAGTTTGCGCCATTGGCGATTGGTTTGGCGTTAACCCTGATTCACCTAATTAGTATACCTGTAACAAATACATCAGTTAACCCTGCAAGGAGCACAGGAGTAGCTATTTTTCAAGGAACTTGGGCGATAGAACAGTTATGGTTATTCTGGCTAACTCCCTTGATTGGTGGAGTTATTGGTGGCTTGATATACAGATGGTTATTACAAAAAAATGAGTAAATGACAAATGTTGTTATGTTATTAAATGCCATACGATAGTGTGGCATTTTTCTAAGTGGGTAAGGAATATTAATTAGCGCTTATAGAGTAAACGTTTAAGAATGTTATGGTAGTATATACAACAATCTTAATATGGAAATTTCATTAGATGTTAAAGTTGGTTGTAAATCTCAATCTATGATAAAGAATTTCTATATGAATAAATATCTTAAGATGCTAAGGAATAAACTTTTCTACCATATATGTGAATTATTCCCTGAATTTGTTACAAAATCAATTTACAAAGAGAGATTAAATAAAAAACTAAATCTGGTAACGCCCACTACATTTAATGAAAAATTACAATGGTTAAAACTCAATACATATAATAACAATAAGTTAGTTACTCAGTGTTCTGATAAATTATCTGTTAGAGGTTATGTGAAAGATAGAGGGTGTGAAGAAATACTGATCCCCCTTTATGGCTCTTGGGATAAAGCCAGCGATATCGGTTGGGATAATCTTCCTGATAAATTTGTTATGAAGTGCAACCATGGTGCATGTTATAACATTATATGCAGAGACAAAAAAAATCTTAATATTGTTGATGAAGTTAAAAAGTTAAATCGTTGGATGAGAGAAGATTATTGGCGTAAATCTGTGGAAATGGTATATAAAAATATACCTAAGAAAATTATATGTGAAAAATTAATTGAAACAAAAGATGGGTTATTACCTTACGATTACAAAATGTTTTGTTTCAATGGAAAAGCCATGTTCGTCATGGTATGTGCTGATAGAGAATCAGGAAATCCAAAATTTTATTTTATAGATAGAAATTGGGAAGTATTACCTTATGGTATCGATTATATGGATAATGATGTTGGTTGTCTGATAAAACCAGAAAATTTTGAAAAATTATTTTTCTATGCTGAAAAATTAGCGCAACCATTTCCATTTGTCAGGGTTGATCTATATCTAAATGATAGGATAATAAATTTTGGTGAGTTAACTTTTATCCATTCTGCTGGTATAGATAATGAGTTAAACAGTAAAGTAAATAAAAATGTAGATGAAATTATTGGTGCTCTTATTGAATTGGATTTTGATAATAGAAGTTAAATTTAGATTCAAAGTGATAAATTAATATAAGGATTTGTTTCATGAATGAAGGTGTTCCTAAGATTTCTGTAATAATGTCCGTTTTCAATGGTTATGAATTTTTGTCTGAAGCTGTGGAGTCAATTCTCAATCAATCGTTCTATGATTATGAATTTATCATAGTTAATGATGACTCAACGGATAATACAAGTCAGGTACTCTCTGAGTTTCAGAAGAGAGATAGCAGAATTAAAATTATAACTAATGCCTATAATATGGGTCTTGCTAAATCTTTGAATATGGCAATATCTTTATCCAGAGGAGAGTTCATAGCAAGAATGGATGCTGATGATTATTCATTTCCAGACAGGCTCAAAAAACAATATGATTTTATGGTTGAGCATACTGATGTTATTGTTTGTGGTACAGCTATGAGTATCTATGAAGAACCGGGTAATAATAAAATCCCACCTTTAAGCCATGAAAACATAATATCCCGCATTGCATTTGACTGTCCTTTCTATCATCCTACTGTAATGATAAGAAAAGAAACCTTCCTGAAATTAGGAGTTTCTTATCCTGAAAATTATAAAAGGGCACAAGATTATGGATTATGGGTTAGTTTATTTTTGTTAACAATTGGTAAAGGGTATAGGTTTATTAATCTTCCAGATGTTTTATTAAAATACAGGGTTCATCCTGAAAAGGTAAGGGACGATGATTATAATGAGCAATTGCTTTATTCAGCTGAATCCCAATTTAAATTAATACCTTATTTAGGTATTGAAGTGGATT
Source organism: Xenorhabdus bharatensis (assembly GCF_037996705.1). Classification (NCBI taxonomy): domain Bacteria; kingdom Pseudomonadati; phylum Pseudomonadota; class Gammaproteobacteria; order Enterobacterales; family Morganellaceae; genus Xenorhabdus; species Xenorhabdus bharatensis. Next base: position 7,946 of record NZ_JBBMXG010000022.1, read on the forward strand.
TAAATAGTTTGGTAAAAATCAACTTGAGAGATAAACTATCTGGTTATGAAATTATTAAGCTAAATAGAATATTGAAACAAATAGCAATGGGGATAATGTTGTTATTGGCTCAGGAAGATAGGGGATATGTACATGATATATTAATAGCCAAGCAATATAAATTGTATTCTAGGTCTAAAACAACTAACGTAATTGGGTTTTTATTAAAAATATACTCCAGATTTATTTACTTTTCCAACAGGAAAAAAATAAAATTATTTTTATAACTTTTTTCTCTTTAAGTAATAAGTCGAAATAAGATAAAAAATTCTTGAAGTACGTAAAAAAACATAATAAATAATTATCTATATGTCGAGATTAATATGGTGCCTATATTATCCATCATTGTTACAGCACATAATTTTGAGAATTTTATTCATAATTGTTTAATAAGTATAGAAAGGTGTATTGGTGTTAATGAAAATCGTGAAATTGAAATTATATTAATTGATGATAAATCCACTGATAAAACACCTGAAATTATGATGTTTTTTAAGGAGCAAGGAAATAACAATGCTAAATATTTTAGAACGGAGTTTGGCAATATTGGTAAGGTAAGGAATTTTTCGATTCAGAATAGCTTGGGTAAATATATAACGTTCATAGATGGTGATGACGTAATTCCTTTATTCGATCTTGATATGGTATTGGATTTTTTGGTTTCTAACGAAGTTGATATTTTGATATCTAAAATTAATGATGTCTATAATAATTCTGATTGTATTTATAAGTCTAACTTCATCTTGCCATTAAAATTAACACAAGATGAAGCAGTTAGAGCTTTTTTGAAGCATAAAAAATTTCAGGCCCATTTTTGTGGGAAGTTTTTTAATCGAAAGTTATTTGAAGGTATAAAAATACCCGAAGTTATCTGTTATGAAGATGCACTTATATTTCCTGATATATTATTAATAAGTAAAGATATTTTTATAACAGGCTCTGTGTTTTATAATTATATAAAACGGAGTAATAGTTTATCAAATGATATTAATCCTGATAAAGCTAATATTATGGCTGATGTGATTATAAACATGAATAATGTCTTTAGTGATAAATATAAAAACATTATTATTACTCATGCTGTAGAGCATCTTTTAAAAAGAAAAAATTTATTATCAGATGAAAAGAAAGGTTACCTAGAAGGAATGATAAAAGCAGTGAATAAGGTTTCATATTTTTTGGATCCCAATGTAAGATTCAGCTTTAAGCGAAAAATATTAAAGCTGTAATTTGATACACTTAAAGGGGAATAATATGAAGCAAGTTATGCAATGGAAACGTGATGATTATTGGATTACAACAGATAAGAGTAAGATTGATATCAACTTTGTACATAATAACCTCACTAAATTATTTTGGGCTCGAGGAATTGAATTTGAAAAAGTTAAAACTGCGGTAGAAAATAGTTTATGCTTTTTATTATCCCATCAAGATAAAAAAATTGGATTCGCTAGGTTAATAACTGATTTTTCGACATTTTCTTATGTCGTAGATGTGTTTATTATTGATGAGTATCAAAAGAAAGGATTAGGGCGCTGGTTGATGGAGTGCGTTTTACAGCATCCAGCCGTTACCGATGTAGATCATGTAACACTGGTAACTTCTTCAGCAAGCTGGCTTTATCAGAAACTGGGATTTAAACCTGTTACAGAGCAAGATTTCGTCTGGACACTAGAGAAAAGGCAAAAGTAGTCACTTTATTCAATCTAATTTGTTAATTCCAGTCAGTCAATTTTTCCGGATTGCGCATTACCCAGATATCAGAAATACGACCTTCTCTGACAGAGATTGAAATAACTGAAATAATTCGACCAGCGGCTTTTCCAATTAGCCCTGGTTCTCCATTAACAAAACTTTCCTCGAGTTGGAGATCATTTTGGCGTGTGAAAGCGGAAAGGAAAAAATCAATAACTGCATCCCGGCCAATCAGTGGTATGGTCGAAGCACTGACAAAACCACCCCCATCAGTAATAGCATTAACTCGTTCGTCTAGAATAGTAACTAATTCCTGTATATTACCTGTAAGCCATGCCATCCGGAAAGCAGCATTTACTCGAGCATGTACTGCCTTAGAGGAGGATAATTGCCTTTTCTGGTTAACCCTTTTTCGCCCAGATGAGGCTAGTTGTCGGCACGCTTGTGGTGTTCTGCCTACAATCTCACTAATTTCTTCGAAAGAATATTGAAATACATCATGAAGAATAAAACTGACTCGTTCAGCAGGAGTCATTTTATCAAGGACAACCATTAGTGCCATAGAAACTGAGTGCGCAAAGATAAGATGATCGGCAGGGTCAGTTCCTTTACTCAGTTCAGCCGCAGCCCCCCAACTTTCACTTTCTAAAGCTGGTTCAGGTAGCCATTCACCAATATAAATTTCACGTTTTGATTTGGCTGACTTAAGCTTATCCAAGCAGATTCGGGTTAGCGCTGTTCTTTGCCAGGCTATGGGAGAAATGATTTGCTCACGTTCAACTGATGTAAGTTTATACCATCGTAAATAGGTTTCCTGTACGGCATCTTCAGCATCTGGGATGGTTCCCAAAAACTTGTACGCCATCAATTCAAGCTTGGTGCGTTTAGAATACACTTTCTCTGATTCGTTATGACACTTATTCTTAATTAGTTTCCTGTTATTCACTTTTACATTCTCCAATATTGAAATGGTCCAAATTATATGACGAGATACTAGATGAAAATGTCAGGCATCCTCATTTGATAATAGTTAAAAAAATACATTTAAAAGTCTGACATTTTGTTATGGGGATTCGTCTTTATATCAGACTCTACGAAATTTGCCGTCGATCAAGCGGTAACTTGAAGGTAACAGATGTACTCACTAAGGAGATATGTAATGTCCGAATCTGAAGTTATATTTATCAATATTATTGAAGTCGATCCAAAGAATCAGACTGAAGTTATCAAACTATTGCAAGAAGGAACCGAATTAGTTATTAGCAAACGCCCAGGATTTATTTCAGTCACATTGCTGGCAAGTGGTGACGGTAGCAGTGTTGTGAATATAGCAAAATGGAAAAGTATCGCTGACATTCAGGCAACACAGTCAGACCCTGAATCAGCTGAATTTGCAAAGCGCGTTTTAGCGCTTGCTAAGCCCAATCCAGGGATTTATAAAATTGTCGGGCAGTATTCAGCTTGAAATTATAATTGGAAGCTTTCTTTTAAGGCCTGAGTAAAATCAGGCTTTTTCTTTCAACTCACTCCAGTGGCTGATAATTTTCCCGACGATGCCATAATCACGGGCTTCTTCCGGCCCCATCCAGAAATTACGGTCGGTGTCTTTTGCCACTTTATCTATAGGGTGACCGGTGGCTTCACTGATAAGCTGGTTTATGCGACCACGCATTTTTAATATTTCTTTTGTTTCAATTTCAATGTCGGTGGCTCTTCCCTGAACGCCACCCAAAGGCTGGTGGATCATAAATCGGGTATTAGGAAGGCAATAGCGATGTTCTTTTTTGGCTGCAAGGAAGAGAGTGATGCCCGCACTGGCGACCCAGCCAGTACCTATCATAAACACTTCTGGCTTAATAAATTTGAACATATCATGCAGAGTATCCCCGGATTCGACGTGTCCCCCCTGACTGTTAACGAAAACTTTTATGGGATTATTATTGAGTTCCTGTAGTAGAAGAAGCTGAGTTATCACTTTCTCAACTAATTGTTGGTTGATTTCTCCGGAAATAATTATAGAACGTGATTGAAAGAGTTTATCCTGAAAAAGAGGTGTGATGAGGCTATTTTTTTCTGGGCTGTTGTTTGTCATTTGTATTCTCACTTGAAAATTTTTCTTTATTATAAAAAATATAGCCCTAAAAATTTTTCCTGAAAGTTTATTTTTTCATTGACATTTTAATTGATTGAAATGTATTTTTTGTGAATTTAACGGATTATCTAATTATTTAAGACTTGATTTTCAGTGGAATAAGTTTGGGAATGATTGAATAACCGCCGTATGATTTTTAATACCTAATCATCCGGCGGAAATTAAATTTGTTATGGTATGAGGGAATAGTTATGGTCTCTGTCTAACACAGAAGAATACTAAACTTATTCCTTAACCCCTTCTACAGAAATGATTAACTCAACTTCCTGCGATTTTGGCCCCAAGTCGGCTTTGATATTGAAATCTTTCAATTTAATTTTGCCGTTCGCTTCAAACCCGGCGCGATAACCGCCCCACGGATCTTTACCTTCTCCCATCAGCTTCGCTTGCAGTGTGACTGGTTTGGTTACACCATTGAGTGTCAGTTCACCGATAACTTTGTACTGTTCACCCTCTTTTTCCACTTTAGTTGAGGTAAATTTGGCTTCTGGGTATTTTGCAGTGTTTAAAAAGTCAGCACTACGTAAGTGTTTATCACGTTCAGCATGGTTGGTATCGATACTGTCAGTTTTAATGACGACACTGACTTTATCAGCGGTCGGGTTTTGGCTATCGAAGGTAAAATCACCATCAAATTTTTTGAAATTACCATAAACCCAGCTCATACCTAAATGCTGAATACGGAACTCGATAAAGGCGTGTTGGCCAGCAGTATCAATTTTATAGTTGGATGCCATTGCTGAGCTTGCCCCCATCAATAAAACACCCGCAGTCAGGCCGATTAACGTCTTTTTCAACATAATGATTCTCCAAAATTTATTTTGTGTCTGGTGGGAAACCAAACATTCTTTTTAGCGTACTATCACGATCAATAAAGTGATGCTTTAATGCAGCAAGCCCATGCAAAAGGGAAAATACAACAATCAGCCAGGCAAGATATAAATGGATAATACCTGCGGTATCTGCTTGTATCCCTTGTCTTACGAGTGTGGCAGGGATTTCAAACCAGCCAAAAACACTGATGGGTTGACCATCAGCGGTGGAAATAAAGTATCCGCTGAATAAAATGCCAAACAGGACAATATAAAGGGTAAGATGAGCCAGTTTTGCGCTGATCCGTGTAAGTTGGCTGTAACTGCTCAGAGGTTTTGGCGGGGGAGATATAAATCGCCAGATAACACGAATGACCATGACGATAAAAATCATGAACCCAATGCTTTTATGCAATTCAGGTGCACGGTGATACCAGCTATCATAATAGCTTAATGTCACCATCCATAACCCCAGCATGAACATTCCATAAACAGCGAGAGCAATTAACCAGTGGATCAAAACAGAGACATGACCAAATTGTTTGGAAGTGTTTTTTAACAGCATATCGTTTCCTTATTTTTGATCACTTTAAAAAATATAGTCTACTAACACAGGTTATATACCCAAAGAATTTCAAGCTTTATCGCGGCGGCAAAAAAATTCATCCTCGGGAGCATAGATAACTATGTGACCGGAATGAATAAGTACAGCCAACAAAGAGGCAGTCTGAAAGACGAAGGGCATAAACATAAGTGAAAATCCCAAGCATTATAATAGATGAAAGTCTGACATTATTTCTGTGAATTTCAGACAAATAATTTGTTTAAGAATATCAAAATTTATCAATAATGAATTTAATGTTCTCCTTTTCGAGTTAGATAAAATAAAATGGAATAAATATATTCATCTTAGATATATAAAAATAAGTTTAATTAATTAAGATGGGTGGCATATTTATGAGTTTGGATTATTAATTAAAATTGTTATTAAATATATATCATTTGTGATTATTTCTGTTGTGAATATAATTACTGTTAATTGATAAAATTATTTACTCTTGTTGTTAAATAGCCACCCACTTGGTAGCTGGCTATTTATTATGCATTTAATTAAGTCAGTTTTTTATTTTTCCCCAACGAGGCGACAAATCGTTTCCGTGACCAGATAGCTTTTTTCAAATGCGCTCATCGGCAAAAATTCAAAACGAGAATGGAAATTCAATGCTCCGGTAAAGTAATTTGGTGTGAAAATACCTCTTGCCGATAAAGCCGAGCCATCTGTGCCTCCACGCATCGGAATGATATTAGCAGTAATTCCTTGAATTTTGAGTGCTTCAAGAATCAGATCAATTGCGGTACGGTCGTCACCTAATGAGTCGCTGATATTGCTGTAGACATCTTCAATCTTATAATCTATTTTTGCCCGGGGGTGACGGGCCCGGATAAGTTCAATTGACTGAGTAATATAAGCTTTACGCTCTTTATAGCTATTACGGTCAAAATCACGAATGGCCATTTTGATTTTTGCGTTATCTGGATTGGCGATTAAGTTCGTAAAATAAAAATAACCTTCACGGTGCTCAGTATGCTCGGGTGTATCATATTTATCAAAACAGCCGATAAAATCATATGCAACTCTGATTGGGTTTAACAATACATTCTTTGCAGACATAGGATGTGTGCTAATGCCTTTGATTGTAATTTCGACAGAGGCTGCATTGAAAGTTTCATAGATGACTTCCCCCAGCGCACAACAGTCAATTGTATAAGCGAAATCAACATTGAAACGGGATAAATCCATCAATTTGGAGCCACGTAGCCCAATTTCTTCATCAGGAACAAAAGCCACAGAAATATCACCACAGTCAAATTCCGCCTGCTGTAATTTATCCATCAGCTCCATGATAACGGTAACCGCAGCTTTGTTATCTGCACCAAGAACGCTGGTTCCGTCGCTGAAAATGATTGGCTCACCAATATAAGGGGCTGCTTCGGGGTGTTCGCTTGTTTTAAACCAGATATCTTCTTGACTGTTCAGGCATAAATCTTTTCCCTCATAAAGTAAGGTCTGCGGTTTTATGACTGCCGACAACCCGACATCAACGGTGTCCAGATGGGCCACAAAACCAATTTTTGGGGCGGATGGTTTATTGCCACGACGCACAGCATAAAGAATAGCGTACTCATCAATATAAATATCATCAAGACCATAACTTTCCAGCTCTTTCGCCAATAATTCTGCCAGCTTACGTTGCCCTTCGGTACTCGGTACAATAATGCTGGTGGCATCACTCTGGCTTTCAATAGCTAAATAGCGGTAGAAACGTTGTTCAAGCTGTTGACCTAATTCATTCATTTTTTCTTCCTTTCTGTATTCAATACATGAAGCTCTATTGTGCAGGGTGCCATGTGTAACCACTGTCGAAACCAATCGGAATATCAAATGCCCAGAACACATAAAGTGTTGCCGTTAAAATAATCAGCAAGCCAATGGTGAATGGGAGCATCATTGAGCATAAGGTGCCGATACCGGCATTTTTATAGTATTTCTGGCAATACATGAGGATCAAAGGATAGAACGGAAACATCGGCGTACTGACGTTCATTGCTGAATCACTAACCCGAAAAGCAGCTTGTGTTAATTCAGGGGAAATACCGACGGCCATTAGCATCGGCACAAGTACTGGCGCCATAATTGCCCATTTCGAGGTTGCTGATGTGATCATAATATTAATGATAGCCGTTAATATGATCACACCGAATACGGTCAGACCGGATGGCATTTCGAGTGTACGTAGCAGCTCCGCACCGGATAAGGCTAATAATGTACCAAGATTTGAGTGATGAAATGAGTACAAAAACTGAGCGGCAAAAAACACAAAAACAATAAACGGGATTAATGACTGCGTGATGTTTTCCATTGATTTAATGACATCACGGCTTGAGGTAAAGGATTTAGTTAAATAGCCATACACAATACCCGGCACAGCGAAAAACAGGAATAAAAGCGGGACAACTATCTGCATAATAGGAGCTTTCGGGCTGGTCATGCTGCCATCCGGTGCTCGCATTGGGGATGTTTCCGGCCATAATAAGGCGATAAGACCTATACCCAGTAATAACACGGTAGATCCTGCAATGCGAAATGCACGATTTTCTTCAGGTGTAATTTTTTCCAGATCCTTTTCAGTATCTGTTTCAATACCGGCTGAAACAGGGCAGTTCTTGTTCAACCAAGGTTCTACGACTTTTTCTGTGATGAACCAACAGATTAAAATAACGCCAAATGTCGCCCCAAGGCTGAAAAAGTAGTTACAGAGCACATTCACATGGTAACCGGGCGCCATCATCTGAGCCGCATCCTGTGTGAAGCTCTGCATGATAGGGTCAATGATAGAAGGCGTATAGCTTGCAGTGAAACCACCGGCAAGGCCGGCAAATGCGGTAGCAATACCCGCAAGAGGATGCCTGCCACAGGCATAAAACATCATGGCGGAAACCGGCATTAAGATAACATAAGCGGAATCCGATGCCAGATGAGAAACAATACCGACAAAAGCAACGGTTGGGGTGAGCATTTTGGGGGTAATGAAAGAAAGCATTTTTTTCAATGCTGTTTTTATAAAACCACTACTTTCTGCAATTCCAATTCCTAACGTTGAAACGATTGTAATTCCGAATGGCGGGAAATTAATAAAGTTTTTCACTGCCCCTGTCACGAATAATATAATTTCCTCATATTGAAATAAATTAACGATAGATATTTTCTCTTTCGAAATGGGATGATAATAATCAAAATTTACGAAAGAAAGTAAAAACGATAAAAGCCAACATATTATCAGGGCATAAACAAATAACATTGTTACGCCGGGCATAACATTACCTATACGTTCGACACGGTTTAAAAACCCTTTTCTTTGGGGATAAATATTTGTTGTCATATTTGCAATTTACTCATGTTATTAGAATAATACGATCACACCGCAGTTAATTGTTTATTAAAAGAATATCACTTTTTTATTAATTTTTTCCGCATCTTTAATAGGTCTATAGCCTAAAGCATTTAAGACTTTGGATAAAAAAACTATAGGTGCTGTAGGACTGATGTCAATGTCAAAAGTCAGTTTGATATATATGTATTTACTCTGGTAGAAAAAAACTATAATGTTCTCATGTATCAATATTCACCATCATACCCAATATATTTCGGATGGTAGTCAGTAAAGCAGCATATTCAAATATAAAGGGACTAACAGAGAGAAATACGATGTATACATTGTGGATAGCGAATAAAAATTACTCTTCCTGGTCGTTGCGTCCGTGGATTTTACTCAAAGCGCTGAATATTCCTTTCAACGAGCAGTTAAGTTACTTTGAAGATGGTAAAAGTAGCCATGAGAAATTTAAGGCATTCTCACCAACGGGTCTTGTCCCTTGTCTGGTAGATGGTGATATTACAGTTTGGGATACACTGGCTATTACTGAATATGTTGCAGAGGAACATGCTCAGATATGGCCAAAAGATCGTACTGCCAGAGCGTGGGCAAGAAGTGCGGCAGCAGAAATGCATTCTAGTTTTACTGCATTACGCCAGATTTGTTCAATGAATTGCACAAAAACAGTGGTATTAGCTGAGATATCCCCTGAATTACAGAGCGATCTTTCTCGGCTTGATGAACTTTGGTCTGAAGGGTTAAGCCGATTTGGCGGTGAATGGCTGGCAGGAAGTTCTTTCACAGCAGTGGATGCATTTTTTGCGCCGGTAGCTTTCCGAGCCAGAACTTACGGATTGAAATTTACACCTGTGAGTCAGGCATGGATTGATAGGATTCTAAAACATCCGGCAATGGTGGAATGGTTGGAAGCAGCGCAAAAAGAACCTGAAATCGCGCATTAATATATTGCTTTTCATTCCCGCTAAAAAGCAACAAATTCATTGAAGAGCGCAATAAAAGCGCTCTGATTTCAGATCATACGCCATCATGCAATTCATTAGAAATAAAAAAAAGCTCCGCATTGGCACGGAGCAGGAATGGGTAAAAGTAGCTGGGAAAATGTAGTACAGTTGTATAGTAATACCCTCCTGCTAAACACCGTTTAAATAGGTGCGAGAATACTGTAATCCGTTAGCATTAATGATGATAAACCGCATCACGTATCACATCCAGTGACGCTGGGTTTTCTATCAGCGCAATATCACTGGGATCTCGGCCCTCACAAATTGCCTGCATAGTACGGCGTAACATTTTCCCTGAACGGGTTTTAGGTAATTGTGTGACAAAATAAATACGTGCCGGACGCCCGACACTACCCATCTTTTTATCGACCAGATCCATCAGCGATTTTTCCAACGTTGCAAAGTGGTCAGCACTCTGAATTTCTTTTCCTTCTTTGAGGACGACAAAGGAAACAGCGGCTTGCCCTTTGACATCGTCTTTAATACCGATAACGGCAACTTCAGCAACATCTTGATGGCTTGCAATACACTCCTCTATTTCCCGTGTTCCCAGACGATGGCCCGAAACATTAATCACATCATCCGAACGCCCCAAAATAAAGTAGTAACCCTCACTATCACGAATACCCCAGTCAAAAGTCGAATAAACCTGTTGCTCGAAGTGTTTCCAGTAGGTATTCACAAAACGGCGATTATCACCATAAATAGTCTGGATACATCCCGGGGGTAAGGGGCCTTTGATAACTAACATTCCTTTTTCGTTATCACCACATTCTTGTCCGGTTAGCTCATTAATTAATCTGACATTAAAACCGTACATCGGGAAGCCGGTGCTACCAAAATGACCGGGTCTGTCATCCAGTGCTCGTGCGATTGCCATAATTGGCCAGCCAGTTTCAGTTTGCCAGTAATTGTCTATCACAGGGACATTAATGGTTTCAGTAATCCAGCGCGCGGTATGTTCGTCGAGTGGTTCACCTGCCAGATAGAGCGTTTCAAGAGAGGAAATATCATATTGAGCAATATTGTCTGTCGGGTATTTTTTCAGGACACGAATGGCTGTTGGTGCAGAAAACATTCTGGTAACGTGATATTTTTCCACAATCCGCCACCAGATCCCGGCATCCGGTCGGATGGGCAGTCCCTCATACATGACGGTTGCCATTCCGGCAATCAGCGGGGCATAAACAATATAGGAATGTCCTACAATCCAGCCAATATCTGATGTGCAGAAAAATGTCCCGCCGGGTTTGCCGCCAAAAATAATATCCATAGATGTTGCCAGAGCAACGGCATAACCACCAACATCCCGTTGTACACCTTTGGGTGTTCCTGTTGTCCCGGACGTGTAGAGCACACAGGAAACGTCATTGGATTCGAGCCATGTTACAGGAACTTCAGCTCCCAAATGTGCCTGTCGTAATGTGGCGAAATCCAGATCCCGGTTTTTGACCCAATTTATTTCACTCAACCCACGGTTTATCATCAATACATGACGTGGGGTATGTGCTGCCAGTTCAATGGCTTCATCTAATAATGGTTTGTAGGGGATGATTTTTCCTCCCCGGGATCCTGCATCAGCGGAAACGACCAGTGCCGGCTCTGCATTATCTAATCGGGTAGCAAGGCTATGGGCAGCAAACCCGCCAAAAACAACAGAATGGATGGCACCAATGCGGGCACAGGCAAGCAGGATAAACAGAGCTTCTGCTACCATCGGCATATATACCACGACACGGTCGCCTTTTTTGACACCGAGAGATAGCATAATCGCGGCTGCCTGATTGACTTCCTGATATAACTCCCGATAGGTGAAGACTTGCTCGGTATTGGTTTCTGTTGAAACCGCAATTAACGCCTTGGCATCAGGCTGGCTTTCCAGCCAGCGATCTAATGCGTTGTAGCATAGGTTAGTTTTTCCGCCACAGAACCAGCGGGCAAAGGGAGGATCACTGTGATCCAGCGTTTGTTCAAAAGGATGTTGCCAATAAATCCGTCTGGCTTGTTCTGCCCAGAAATCACTGGGGTCATCAATCGAACGCCGGTAAAAATCTTGAAATGACATAATTTCTCCTAACGAGATATTTTTCCTGACGTAATATTTTCCTGATGTGATGTCAATAAATTGCAGATTAAATACGGTATAAATCAAGGTATTCGTTTACAGGGATGTCTTTTATATCGTTAAGTTCAAGGGAGACTGACAGAATTTTTTGTTGTTGTTCTTCGGTGAAACGCCTTGCCAGATTGGTTCTGAATTTTTCCAGCAGTGCCGGAACACCGTCGGCACGGCGGCGTCTGTGCCCGATTGGGAACTCGATGATGACTTCATCAAGCTGGCTGCCATCATTAAAAGTCATGGTCAGGGCATTAGCAATAGAACGTTTTTTGGGGTCAAGGTAATCCTGTGTGAAATCAGCATCTTCAACACAGGTTATTTTTTCCCGCAGAATATCAATACGCGGATCTCTGGCAACATCATCTTCATAATCTGCCGCAGTGAGACGCCCAAACAGTAATGGAATGGCAACCATATACTGAATGCAGTGATCCCGGTCTGCCGGATTATGCAGCGGGCCTTTTTTATCAATAATGCGGATACAGGCCTGATGGGTGCGAATAGTGATTTGAGCGATATCTTCAACAGTTTTTCCCTGTGCTTTCAGTTGTTGATGTAGCTGCATGGCCGCTTCAACCGCAGTCTGAGCATGAAATTCAGCAGGGAAAGAAACTTTGAACAAAATGTTTTCCATCACATAACTGCCATAAGGACGCTGAAACTGAAAAGATTCGCCCCTAAAGAGAACATCATAAAAGCCCCAGTTTTCGGCAGTTAATACGGAGGGATAGCCCATTTCACCCTGTTTTGCCATCAGCGCCAGACGAACGGCGCGGGAAGTGGCATCGCCCGCTGCCCAGGATTTACGGGAGCCTGTATTGGGCGAATGGCGATATGTCCGCAAAGACTGGCCATCTACCCACGCGAGTGACACGGCGCTTAATATCTGTTCACGATCCAGACCCATCATTTGTGCAACCACAGCGGTTGAAGCAACTTTTACCAAAACGACGTGATCCAGACCGACTTTATTGAACGAGTTCTCCAGTGCCAGACAACCCTGAATTTCGTATGCCTTAATCATGGCTGCAAAGACATCCCACATGGTCAGTGGTTCTTCCCCACGGGCGACAGCATTTCTTGACAACCAGTCCGCGACAGCAAGGATCCCGCCTAAATTATCAGACGGATGCCCCCATTCCGCAGCAAGCCAGGTATCGTTAAAATCCAGCCAGCGGATGAGTGTGCCGATATTGAATGCAGCCTGTATGGGATCGAGTTCGAATTGCGTTCCCGGTACTCGTACTCCATTGGGAACAACGGTTCCCGGTACAATCGGCCCCAGTAATTTAGTACAGGCGGGGTATTCCAGCGCTTCTAAACCACAGCCTAAGGCGTCTAAGAATGTGTGTTGGGCGGTGACATAGGCAATGGGGGAAACGATGATGTAGTCCATGACGTAATCCACGATATCTACAATCACTTGGTCGTATTCAGGCCGGTTATTGACAACGAAAGACAGTGCAGAGACAGGAATGGAGGTAGACATAATCAATCCTTTTGGAAAAATTGCATTAATGTACTGTTTATCAAGCTATTAATTAGCGGCTCTCAGCGCTTTTCAATCGGGACAAACGGCAGATTTTCCGGGCCGGTATAATTAGCAGTAGGACGGATAATTTTATTATCAATACGCTGTTCAATAATGTGCGCCGCCCAGCCGGAAGTACGGGCAATCACAAACAGTGGCGTAAACATAGCGGTAGGAACCCCCAACATGTGATACGATACAGCCGCAAACCAGTCGAGATTCGGGAACATTTTTCTCTTATCCTGCATCACAGATTCAATGCGATCGGCAATATTAAACATTTGCAGTGTGCCGGCTTCTTCGGAGAGCGTCTGCGCAACCTCTTTGATGACTTTGTGGCGTGGATCAGAAATGGTATAAACCGGATGCCCGAAGCCAATGATCACTTCTTTTTTCTCCAGACGGCGGAGAATGTCAGTTTCTGCTTCATCAGGTGTATCATAACGCTGTTGAATATCAAATGAAGCTTCATTGGCACCACCATGTTTTGAACCTCGCAGCGCCCCGATCCCCCCGATAATGGCAGAGTAAATATCGGAATTTGTCCCGGCAATGACCCGACTGGTAAAAGTCGATGCATTGAATTCATGTTCTGCATACAGGATAAGGGAAGTATGCATTGCTTTTTCCCATGATGCCCGTGGTTTTTGCCCGTGTAAAAGATGCAGGAAGTGACCTCCGATAGAATCATCATCAGTTTCTACATCGATGCGACGTCCGTTATAACTATAGTGATACCAATAAAGTAATATCGAGCTGAGGGAAGCGAGTAGACGGTCAGCAATATCGCGGGCACCAGCAGGATTATGATCCTCTTTTTCCGGTAATGTACAACCAAGAACGGAGACTCCTGTACGCATCACATCCATTGGATGTGCAACTGCGGGCAGTGCTTCCAGTGCGGATTTAACGCTGCTCGGCAAACCTCTTAATGCTTTCAGTTTGGTCTTATAGGCAGAGAGTTCGGCACGGGAAGGCAGTTTTTCATGGACTAACAGATAGGCAACTTCTTCAAATTCGCAGTGAGAGGCCAAATCAAAAATATTATAACCCCGGTAATGCAATTCCTTGCCGTTTTTCCCAACGGTACAAAGCGCGGTATTACCCGCTGTAACACCTGACAGAGCAACAGATTTTTTCGGTTTAATCCCTATAATTTGTTCATTCATGTGTATCACCTCGATTGTTTTTTTGGGAAAACAGAGCATCCAACCTCTGCTCAAAATCGTAATAGTTGATACTCTCGTAAAGCTCATTACGGGTTTGCATCATATGGAGCACATTTTTTTGCGTACCATCGCGCCGGAGGGCGGTATAGACTTGCTCAGCAGCCTTGTTCATGGCGCGAAATGCAGATAGGGGATAAAGAGCGATAGAGACATCCGCACTTTTGAGTTCTTCAAGGGTAAAAAGTGGAGTGGCTCCGAATTCGGTAATGTTTGCAAGTATTGGAATCTGTGTTTTTTCGGCGAAGGTTTTATACATTAGTAGCTCTGTGATGGCTTCCGGAAACAGCATATCTGCTCCTGCTTCTCTATAAGCTTCGGCTCTGTCAAGGGCAGCATTCAATCCTTCTACAGCCAGCGCATCAGTACGTGCCATAATGACAAAATTTTCATCATTACGAGCATCAACGGCTGCTTTAATGCGATCTACCATCTCCTCTTTGGAGACAATCTCTTTATTTGGCCGATGACCACAACGTTTTGCACCGACCTGATCTTCAATATGCAGTCCGGCAGCTCCTGCTTTAATAATAGACCGAACTGTGCGGGCCACATTAAATGCGGAGGAACCGAATCCGATATCCGCATCTACCAGCAGGGGTAAATCGCACACATCAGTGATGCGCCGGGTATCGGTTAATACATCATCCAGTGTTGAAATACCCAAATCCGGCAAACCTAGTGAACCCGCTGAAACACCGCCGCCGGAAAGATAAATAGCCTTATAACCTGCTCGCTTTGCCAACAGGGCGTGGTTTGCATTGATCGCGCCTACCACCTGTAACGGAGACTCGTCTTTTATTGCCTGACGAAAAGTCAAACCGGCAGAATAAAATCCCATATGCAACTCCATTAGTATAAAAATGAAACTTATTTGTACTAACTTATTAATAAAGCAAGGCTTATGCCAAAAAGCAGAAATGAGAGGAAAGGATAGGAGATAGATAAGGGTTTTTTTTTATTTTTATTTAATAATCAAATGGGTAAATATTTTTTTGCTGTGATGTCGTTTCTGACTTTCTGCTGATGATAATATATACTTGTTTCAATTTTGAACAATTTTGTTTCATTTTGTTTAAGTGAAACGTAATAAAAAATGAGCAGAAAAGAGAAAAGGAGATATATCATGCCAATACATGCCTCAGAGCGTGACAGCAATAAGCCTGTTATCTGGACAGTCTCTATCTCCCGCCTTTTTGACCTTTTTCGCGACATTACACCGGAGTTTGATCATCTGGCTGATATCACACCGATCCACCTTGGTTTTGAACAGGCGGTGCAATATATCCGTAAGCGCTTGGAGAACGAACATTGTGATGCCGTCATATGTGCGGGTTCTAATGGCGCTTATCTGAAAAGCAGGTTGTCAGTACCGGTGATCATAGCCAAAGCCAGTGGCTTTGATTTCATGCAGGCATTGGCTCGCGCCCGGCAAATCAGTTCCCGTATTGGCGTCATCTCCTACCAAAACACCTTACCTGCGCTGGAGGAATTTCAGCAATGTTTTCATTTGCGTATTGAACAACGAAGCTATGTAACAGCAGAGGATGCCAGAACACAGATTAATGCACTGAAAGCAGTTGGCATTCAGGTGATTGTAGGAGCCGGGCTTATCACTGATTTGGCGTATGAAGCGGGGCTGGTGGGTGTTTTTGTCTATTCTGCTGATTCTATCCGGCGGGCATTTCATGATGCTTTGGATATGGCTAAGATGGCCAGACTTAATCAGGCAGTAATTTCACCTTATCCTACTGAAGATAAACTGCGTATCCGGCACACAATCAATGATATTCGGGGCAATTCTGCGGCAATGGAGCGTGTACGAAGCACAATTACGTTATATGCCCGTTCGACAGCGACCGTATTGATTCAGGGAGAAAGTGGTACAGGAAAGGAGTTGGTTGCACAGGCTATTCATCATGAATATACCCTTCGCTATGGGCAGTTAAAAAGAAAACATTCCCGGCCATTCGTGGCTGTTAATTGTGGTGCAATCGCCGAATCGTTATTAGAGGCAGAATTGTTTGGCTACGAAGAAGGGGCATTTACAGGTTCACGACGCGGCGGACGGGCGGGATTATTTGAGGTTGCTCACAGGGGAACGTTATTTCTGGATGAAATTGGTGAAATGCCATTGCCGCTACAGACTCGGTTATTGAGAGTTCTGGAAGAAAAATCGGTTGTCAGGGTTGGGGGATATCGTCCGATTGCTGTTGATGTCCGTATTATTTGTGCAACTCATGTTGATTTGGATCAGTGGGTAAGGGAAGGGCGCTTCCGTGTTGATCTGTTTTATCGTTTAAATGTGTTACGTATTAATCTTCCGGCGTTGCGGGAGCGGGAAAACGATATCAGTATGCTGGCTCAGGAGTATTTCCGGCGGGCATGTGCCGCGCTTAATTTGCGTGTTTCGCCTTTAAGAATGCGTGAGCTGTCTCAGTGTGATGAAGTATTACGGTCTTATCACTGGCCGGGTAATGTGAGAGAGCTGCGTAATCTAATGGAACGAATCGCTCTTTATACGAGTGTTAATCCTGAACAGATATTAACTCCTGCGCTAATATTGTCACTTTCTCCTGAGCGTCAGGTTGAAGTTGGTGTAATGAATAATATGAAAGTAGTAAAAACGACATCTCATTCTTTCACAGAAGAATTACCTTTGGAGCATGATATTTCACTGAGTGATATTGTGGCGCATTTTTCCGGTAACCGGCAGGCGGCTGCGGAATATCTGGGGATCAGCCGCACGACACTATGGCGGAGATTAAAACAGGAGCAGCAAAATAACCTAAAAAATCCTGCCTCAACGAATAGAGGACAGGATCTGTAAAATCTACTGGCTTATTTATTTGCCAGTAACTGGGAGTATCGTTGCATATCGATATTGCCTCCGCTTAAGATAATACCGATACGCTTGCCCTGCAACTGTTCGCGCATCGCTCTTGCCGCAGCAAAACCTAAACAGCCTGTTGGCTCAACAACCGTTTTCATTCGCTCTGCCAGAAAATACATTGCATCAACCAGCTCTTTATCTGAGGCTGTCAGGATATCTGTTACAAGGTGGCGAATAATGTCAAAATTATGCTGACCCAGATGTGGTGTTTGTGCGCCATCAGCAATGGTTTTTGGAGTATCAATATAGACAATCTCACCTTTTCTGAAAGATTGTTGCCCGTCATTCCCCTCCTCAGGTTCGACACCCAAAACCTGACATTTCGGGGATAACTGAGAAGCAGATAATGCGGAACCGGATAACAGACCACCGCCACCGAGCGGCACAAACAGCCTATCCAGTTCGCCGATTTCCTCAAAGAGTTCTTTGGCTACAGTGCCTTGCCCTGCAATAATGTGTGGATGATCGTAAGGCGGGATTAAAGTCAACCCGTGTTTTTCTGCCAGATTGTGGCTTATGGCCTTGTTATCTTCAGTGTATCTGTCATAAAAAACAATTTTGCCACCATAACCTTTTGTTGCTTCAATTTTGGCTTTAGGGGCATCATGTGGCATCACGATTGTGGCTGGAATATTGAGCATCTTAGCAGCTAAGGCAATAGCCTGAGCATGATTACCGGAAGAGAAAGCAACAACCCCGTTTTTTTTCTGTTCATCACTAAACTGGGATAACGCATTCATTGCGCCGCGAAATTTAAATGCTCCCATTCGTTGGTAGTTTTCACATTTGAAATAGACTTCAGCGTCGAATATCTGATTAACCGTATTTGAGGTAAATACCGGAGTTTTGTGGATATAGTTTTTAATGCGGGCGTGGGCTTCTGAAACATCACGATAATCGGGTACAAACTTCATTACTTAAATCTCCTGAGTTATATAATCCTGTGGTATCCAGCCTGTTTCGCCACATTCTTTGTGGGCCCAGAACCAACCATTCAATAAATTTTCCAGATAGAGTAATTCACCGGCTTTTACAGTTAATTCATGTGCAATATAGTTTTCCATACAGATTGCCTGATTAACCTGAGTAAAACGCAAAATTTGTTGGGGAACCCAGCCACTTAATTCTGATTTATCCGTCGTCCATACCCAATAAGGATACTCTATATCACAGTAGCTGACTGAAACGATATCACCTGACTGCAACCGGATCGGAGTGGGATAAGCGCTGGTGTAGTTCTTGATTACAGTACCTTTACCAAACATACTTTCTCCTGAATTTATATTTGCCATTTTTCAGGCGATGACTAAAAATTCATAAGATATATACTCAATGGATTTCAAGGTGTGTTGCGGGCAACAAAGAAGTAACTTGAAAGACGAAGAGTAAAAGTTAATGTAGTAGCTGAAGTAATAGTTAATATTATACATTGGAGTAAATTGTATATCTATTTAACTTTAGAGGTAATATAAAAAATAAAAATCAGGAGTTGCTTATCTGGTTTTATAACAACATCATTAATACTGTTTGTTTATTATTTCTTAGTAAATTTCTTTTTATGAATGAATTCAATAAAGATGTTGATAACACAAGGGTGTTTATATTTGTCATTGTTTCTGAATTAAAGTGTAATTTGGTTTTTAGTTGAGTCTTTAATGCTGAAAAATGATTTATGTAAAATACAGTTTAACCTTTTTATTGTGATAAAAAAATCTCGAATATAAGTGTTTTTTGAGGTTTTTACTTTATATTGTTTTGCTATTATGTATTCCGAAAGTAGCTTGTAAAATAAACTCAGCCAGAGTGTTATGTTTTTTGTGTAATAAAATAGACCAATACCATAAATAAATGAGGGTACTATAATGTCTAAAATGATTGATATATTAGTTGGTATCAGAACCGAAGATATTATGAATGATTTTGGCAAACTTAGCAAAGATATTAACAATCCTGTTTCACTTTGGTCTGAGGGTATTTTTAAAAAATATATCACCTATATCCCTGAGGATGAAAAACTTGCGTCTGTTAATAGTTCTGGTAGTTTAGTCATTAAATGCGATGCGGGTGATATGCTGCGCGTAAAAGTAATGACATTAAATATGAATTTAGACTATTCAGTTGCGCTGATAAAACTGGATCCAATGATGACAGTCATGCCGGATGACATGATGACAATGATGGAACCTCACAAAGTTGTACAGGGCATAGAATATGTTCCGGTTGTTGATGTAAGAAATCCATTAGATGTGGATATGCAGGCAATAAGAAGTTACTACTGGATGAGCAAAGTTAATATGATGCCTGCAAATGGCACTATGCGTACAATGTACTATGAGTGCATTGTAGGAATTTATAAAGAAGGTATTTTACAGGGTTATGTTGCTGCAGAGCCAGCTCTTATACTGGATAAGAGATAAATATTTAAAATAGAGCTACTGAATAAATCTTCCGGGCCGTGCAATGCGCGGCCTTATTTATCTTAGATAAATAATAAGTGAGAAGACCATGGTCGATAATAATAAATCAAAAATTGATACACCAGAGACAGAATATAAATTGGAACTTGATATTAACCTCGGTGCTGGGAAATTTAATTTTTCCGATGCGGAAATAGAATCAGAAAACATGCATTGGGGATACAATAGCGAAGCACAATCAAGCCAGAATAGGCCGTCTTTTGGTAAATTATCTATTATCGAAAATAACACACCTATTGATGCAGATAAAATAGGTTTTTTCTATTGGTCAGAAAGGTTATTTGCAGGATTGTCCGGTGGTTTTCTTTTATTCAATGCACATTCTTATAAAAAACAGCAAAGCTTTAGAGATATGTTGGACCTATTTTATAATAAATTTCTTTATGTAACAGTTGATGGTGTAACTTACCACCTTGGGAAATATTCAAAAATTATAGTCGGAG
This sequence comes from Xenorhabdus bharatensis, assembly GCF_037996705.1. Lineage (NCBI taxonomy): Bacteria > Pseudomonadati > Pseudomonadota > Gammaproteobacteria > Enterobacterales > Morganellaceae > Xenorhabdus > Xenorhabdus bharatensis. The sequence continues at coordinate 28,290 of NZ_JBBMXG010000022.1, forward strand.
TTTCAGTGGTACATGATTACAATATTACGTACGACTATATTGCTCAGTCGATCCCTGACGCGAAAAAATTAGGGGATGTATTGAAGGAGACTGGAGAAACTAAACGTTTTTGCTTCAGATGGTGTGATAATTAAGTGATCTAGATTAACGAGATATATTTTATAACAAGTGGCCAATATTTATTGTTAACTTTAATCTTTATTTTGTCACCAAAATCAGCTGCTAATAACACTCAATGTTATGGTTATAAAACGTTCAAAAAATGAAGTGCGATTATGTACTCAATCTGTACACAATAGTAAGTGATGAGTTGACTATAACAGAAAACTAAAGAGGATAGGGTGGAACAAACAAATGCAAAAAACTTGATTAAAACAGGCAGAAAGAGATAAGATACGAGCCGTTTCAGAGACGGCCTGAAACAAGTAGTAAAATGCCCTCTTAGTTAAATGGATATAACGAGCCCCTCCTAAGGGCTAGTTGTAGGTTCGATTCCTGCAGAGGGCGCCAGAGTCAAGTTACCTCGCATTACCCAACATAACCTAACTACTTAAAAAAACTAATTTAAAGTAGTTTTATCGTTACCTACCGTTACCCTGTATAACTTGACTACACCAGTGAAGTGTGGGCATCTGTCATATACCCACTTAGGATGCCCACATGTTAACGATAAAGCAGATTGAGTCAGCTAAACCTAAAGACAAAGCTTATCGCCTTGCTGATGGAGGAGGTTTATTTCTTTTTGTATCGAAAACAGGAAATAAGATTTGGCGTTTTAGGTATCGTAAAAATGGGAAAGAACAAACTTATGTGATTGGCGCGTATCCAGAAGTTCCACTGGTTACCGCTCGATTAAAACACGCAGAGGCTAAGTCTGTCCTTGCTAATGGTGGAGACCTTGAATCAGCGACACCAAAACAGAAAGATAATCAATCCCCTGATACTTTTGCTGTTATCTATAATGAGTGGTATCAATTCAAACAAGCTGTCTGGTCTGAAAGATATGTGAAAGAACTACAAAGCATGTTTCAGACCGATATTCTACCTAGCATCGGCCATATGACAATGGACGAAATAGAACCAATGGTTCTACTCAAGGTGATCCGTCAGTTTGAAGAACGTGGTGCTATGGAAAGAGCAAGCAAGGCGAGACGTAGATGCGGAGAAGTATTCAGATATGCAATAGTGACTGGCAGAGCGAAATATAATCCCGCTCCAGATTTGGCTGATGCTATGACTGGATATCGCAAAGAGCACTACCCATTTCTTACTATTGATCAAATACCTTCATTTAATCAAGCGTTATCAGCATACTCCGGTAGCGTTATATCCAAAACTGCAACTCAAATCTTGCAATACACAGCATTAAGAACTAAAGAAATGCGAAGCATGCTATGGACGAACGTTGATTTTGATAACCGAATTATAACCATTGACCCTTCAATAATGAAAGGTCGTAGAATACATATCGTACCTATGTCAGAGCAGGTTTTTAAGTTACTTCAAAACCTAAAACCTATAACTTCATCTATTTCAGAATTTGTATTTCCCGGAAGAAATGACAAGAGAAAATCTATTAGTGAAAATGCTGTTCTGCTAGTGATTCGAAGAATAGGTTATGACGGTATTGCTAGTGGTCAGGATTTCGCCATCAGTTCAGTACTATCCTTAATGAGCATAAGTTTGATCATGATGTTATTGAGAAGCAATTAGCTCATGTTGATAGCAATAATATCAGGGGTGTATATAACCACGCACAATATTTAGATTCACGCCGAGAGATGATGCAATGGTTTGCTAATTATATTGATAAAATATCAGGAATCAGGTCATGCTCCCAATGATTAGATCTTATGATAAACTCCCTACTTTTTATTCTGGGTGAGATATTGCTAAAGTTGATGTGATTTGTCGTTACTGTGATAAAACAGACGAGGTTAAAGGGCATGGAAAAGGGCGTACTGGGCATCCCCGCTATCACTGCTCCCGCTATCACTGCTCCCGCTATCACTGCTATGCTTGCCGTAAAACCTTCCAACTGAACTATACCTATCAAGCCTGCCATCCCGGCATGAAAGAGCGAATTATTGATATGCCCATGAATAACGCCGGTGTCAGGGACACGGCTCAGGTTTTGAAAGTCGGCATTAACACGGTCATTCGCACATTAAAAAACTCACACCAAGACAAGTAACCACGCTGCCGCTGGCGGGCAGTGAGATTCATATTATCTGTGAAATAGACGAGCATTGATGTGATGGACGTCCCCTTTTTCAGCGGCAAATAGTGCCATCTTTCTTTCCGATGCACTGAGTTTTTCGGGAGAGAACCTATCATGAATACGATCAAAGTCGTTGGCATTGACCTCGCCAAAAACGTTTTTCAAGTCTGTGTCTGGATGGCGGACGGTTCTGTCGCCTCGAACCGAAAAATCTCACGGCAAAAATTGCTTGATACCGTGCGCTCTTTTCCGTCCGGCACGGTCATTGCGATGGAAGCTTGTGCAACACTCACTACTGGGGGCGAACGCTGCAAGCGATGGGATATACCGTCAGGTTAGTCCCGACTCAACACGTCAAGGCCTTCAGCCATCATCAAAAAAACGATGCCAATGATGCGCTGGCTATTTGTGAAACGACCTGTCGTCCAGGTCTTCATTTTGTTCCCGTCAAGACCGTGGAACAGCAAGATATCAAGGCACTGCGTAGTGCCCGGCAACTTATGGTGGAACAGCGTACCGCACTTGCTAACCAAATGCGGGCTTTTCTCGCTGAATCGGGACTGATTGTGCCTGCTGGCATTCAAAAGCTTCAACAGCATCTCCCTGATATTCTGGAAGATGACAGCAATCACCTGTCTTATGTGCTGCGTCGTTTATTGCAGACCTTATGGGAAGAGATGCGGAATTTGAACACCTGTATTCATGACATGGATAACGAAATAGTGGCACTTTCCCGTCAGCAAACGGGTTATGAGCATTTGCTCACTATTCCTGGCGTTGGTCCTCTTATCGCGGCCGCCTTCGTGAGTGACGTCAGTGCATCCCAATTTGCCAATGGACGACAACTGTCTGCCTGGTGTGGATTGGTTCCCCGGCAACACAGTTCAGGAGGAAAAAACCGTCTGTCTTCCTTGAGCAAAAATGGCAATCGTCATCTCCGAACGTTAATCATTCACGGCGCTCGTGCCGTGATGCGTTGTGTTCAAAGACGGGATGATTATCTGGGCGAATGGCTGAGAAAACTGATTGACCGGTGCGGGTTCATGAAAGCCACGGTGGCTTTAGCCAACAAACTGACCCGGATTATTTGGCGTGTTCTGCGGGATGACGTGGATTTTAATATGCAAAAAATTTTTACTATCAATTAATTGAGCAACAAAAAATAGACGCATTATCGAGTTTGCAAACACTGATGAGAAAACGGCTACCGTCCCTGTCATAGCCTGAGAATGACCAAGGCAATAATATGCCCGAGCAGTGATAAGGAAGCAGGGTGCGGATGACATCATGGCGCGAACAAGTGAGTTCATTATGACGCCGGATATATGGCAGCAAACCGTATCGACTCAATGCTTGCATAACCGGGGGCGTCCATATATGGTCATTCGTCGGTAATAAGAAAAATCAGCGCTGGCTCTGGTATGCCTGGGAGCCGAATAGGAAACGGGTAGTGGCATATGTGTTTGGGGATCGCAGCAGGAAAACGTTGAAAAAGCTGCTGGCACTCCTGTCTCATTTTACTATCCGGTTTTACTGTACAGATGATTATGCCGTTTACGATTGCCTGCCTAAGAAAAAACGCTTCACGGGAAAGAAATTTACCCAACGTATCGAGAGAAAGAATCTTACGCTTCGTATCCGGATAAAGAGGCTGAATAGAAAGACAATAGGTTATTCCAAATCCGAAGAGATGCATGACAAAGTGGTCGGTACGTTCATTGAGCGTGAATACTATATTTCATAACAGATCTAACTATTGGAGTCATGACCCGCCGAAGAACAACAAGATGAATAAGGACGGCAGTATCACGATTGAGACCTTCCACCGTCAGCATAGCCACTTACCGGCACGCTTTCAGAATAAGCGGATAAAAGAAATTGTTAACGGGGAAAAGGTTTATTATCAGGACGGAGAACCGTGCGATATTCCGGAAGGCTGTCGTTTGGATGTCCGTGTCCAGATGCCGGCGAATTCGGTGTGGAATGTGAGGTAGAGGGTGGCAGAGGTTGTCACTGATAGTGTTCAGGTAGAGTAAGGGTATGATTAACCCGCAGAAAATTGCGGGTTAAGTTGTACTCAGAATTAAGCGGCTCTGACGATGTAATTGAAAGCTACGTTACGGGGGCGGGTTACATGTAGTAGTTCAAACTTGATCTGACAGTCACCCATTTTGATTTAGTGCGTGTCAGATTAAATTCGGGTTAAATTTTTTTCAGCCCAAATTGTTTTTCCTTCCAATAATGTCTCTATTGGTGTGCGACCACAACATATTTTCCCTTGATGAGTGCGATGATAATTGTAGTCATCTATCCATTCATCCAGATCCGTTTGCAACTCATTGAGTGACATGTACAGTTTCTTTCTGAAGGTGATTTGGTAAAACTCGTTCAAAATGCTCTTATGGAAACGTTCACAGATGCCGTTTGTCTGGGGGGAGCGGGCCTTTGTTTTTGTGTGGTCGATATCATTGACGGCTAAATAAAGCTGATAGTCGTGATATTCGACACGCCCACAATATTCTGTACCCCTATCTGTCAAAATTCTTAGCATCGGTAATTGATGCGATTCAAAGAACGGCAGCACTTTGTCATTCAGTATATCTGCCGCCGTAATTGGTGTCTTGGTCGTATAGAGTTTGGCAAACGCCACCTTACTGTAGGTATCGACAAACGTCTGCTGGTAAATCCGACCTATGCCTTTCAACGTCCCCACATAGAACGTATCTTGAGACCCCAGATAGCCAGGATGAACAGTATCGATTTCACCGCAGACTTCATCATCCAGTTTCTTTCTCTCCAGAGCCACCACTTGGGCTTCTGTCAGGATAAACCCGGTCTCAGCCACGTGCTTTTCGAGCGCCGGTAAGCGCTTTTTAAAGTTTTCAAGATCGTGCCTGAGCCAAATAGAACGCACCCCGCTGGGTGAAACAAATATCCCGACTTTACGCAGTTCGTTACTGGTTCTCACTTGTCCGTATGCTGGGTAATCAATCGCATATTTGACCACCGCTTGCTCTGTTTCTGGATCGACCCTGTTTTTGAGGTTGGGTGTTCTTCTACTGTGGTTGATAAGGGCATCAATACCACCGGCTTCAACCAATTCTTGATAACGGTAAAACGTGTCTCGTGATACGCCCATGACTTTGCAGGCTTGGGAAACATTGCCCAGCTCCCTGGCAAGATTGAGAAGACCTGCTTTGTGTTTAATGATGGGATTGCTAGTATGTAGCATGAGAGTTACCTCTTAGTTTCTTTGATTTAAGATTCAGCACCTTTAATCAAAGCGGGTAACTCTCTTCTTTTCAAATCGAAGTGTCAGATCTCATCTGAACTAATACATAATTAACCCTTCCGTCTCAGCAATGTCGCTTGGGTCATAATACTGTTTTCATGCGCTTCGAATGCTTGGCGTTTTAAGGAGATTTCTTCTTGTAATATTTCATCAGAGAAATCGTAATGTTCGCCCATAGGATCAGCGCGATTATCAGAGTGATGCATGCATAATTGGCTAATTTCTCTGGTATCTGAACGAGAGTACCCACGTGCTCTCATTTGGGCGATAATATTACTTTTCAGAAATTTCCTGCACATTGTATTAAATGCACTAGATTTACCTTTAACCGTTCCCTCATGAACCACTCCTTTTAACGCATTATCAGGACTATAGGTTTTTATCAGTTTATCCAAAGAACGTTTTGAAAATGGCTCTGTTATATTTCTAGGTTGTAAAAATACATAGTCCCGGTTGCACCCATCCACAGAATCACGCCATGCTCCTTGCTCATCAAGAATTATCTTAAGCATCGGTGTAATTGGTAACCGAAACTCCTTTTGCGTCTTCATTGCTCCTCGCATACCCGTTAGTCCCGCAGGGTAAACAATTTCCCCCGCAGCAGCATCTACATACTCCCATCGTAAATTTGATACATTTATAGGCCTAACCCCCGTCAATATCATGTAACGCATAGCATTTTTTTGATGAACGGAAGTGCAAGCTGCAACATTAATCCATAGATGAGCAATAGATTCTATATCTGTAAACCTCCGAGTTGGAGTAGGACGCTGAACGCGGGAAGAAATGTAATCATCAGGAATGCTAGCGGCTATGTTTTTCCCACCACAATGTAAAGGTGCTGCAAATTTCCAAAATCTACGCAACTCACCAAATAGTTCAAATGACTGATTGTTGGATTTTGTTTCGATCCACAAATCCAGAACATCAATTAATCGCTGATACGTGATATCACTAAACACCTCACGCCGCTCGAAAGATTCACGCAACTGTTTTATCCTACAACTATAAGTATAAAAACTATGCTCTCCGAGTTTTTTACGTTCAACCTTAGCCCATAGATCACTCTCGTATGAATCAAGCACCTGATGCACTGATTCAGCTGTTAATCCTTCTTGAGCTAACTCTTGAGCTTTTTCACGAGCTATAGGTAAAGTCAGTTCCGGCCACTCGCCCAACTTGCGTCCTTTTAGCCCCATGCTTTTAGGGTATTCAGCATATATAGTAACCTTACCTGCCTTGCTAAAATCTAACCTCAAGTAGTTTTCTTTTTCATACTTAGATCGACGCGGCTTCCCTAAATGTTTTAATATAATTTTTGCCGCCGTAACACAGACCTTCATGTGTGAGCTAGTGTAAGGGGGCTTACAAGACTCCCAGTTAGTCAATGCAGCTAAATAGCCGTCTGTTTTAGGCTCATTAATTGATTGTGTTGCTATGCTTTTCATTAAAAACCACCGTATATCATAACGTTGATATTTAGCTCACACATTACTATATTTTAGATGCATAAAATAGCTATGTGTTGCGGTTTTGTGTTACGGAATATCGTTTTTAAATGTAAAACACACTGTACAAAAATACAAGAAACGGCTAAAAGTAACGAATACGGAATTTAGTTAATAGATTGATTTTTAGATAAAATATTTACAAGAGATTGAAATGTCACTACTAATTACCAAACGCTGCATCAATTGTGATATGTGTGAACCTGAATGCCCTAATCAGGCCATTACAATGGGGGCTGAAATCTATGAAATTGCTCCGGAGCGCTGTACTGAGTGCATAGGGCATTATGAAAAACCGACCTGCCAGTCTGTTTGCCCGATAACAAACACTATTATTATCGACCCCGAGCATAAAGAAACAGAAGAGCAGCTATGGGATAAATTTGTGCTCTTACATCATGCTGATAAAATTTGAGTTCAGATTGTTCATGGCATTCAAAATAGCTTTTCTACGGATACCTCGTCCACATAGAACGAGGGTTCATAATATTTTTTCTAACTCTCCAATATCACCGTTGCACAGGCATAACGCCGTTCATCTGCCAGTGTGACATGCATGGATTTCACATACAGTTGGCTCGCTAGTGTTTTTGCTTCGCCATGAAGTTTTAATGTTGGTTTCCCTAGAGCATCATTAATCACTTCAAACTGATTAAACGCTAATCCGTTACGGATACCTGTTCCGAGTGCCTTAGCAGCGGCTTCTTTGACAGCAAAGCGTTTTGCCAGAAAACGAATTGGCTGGTTATGCTGCTGATATTGTTGCCACTCATTATCACTCAGGATACGTTTTGCCAGGCGTTCGCCAGAACGCCCGACAATCTCCTCTATACGGAGAATTTCAACAATATCTGTGCCCAATCCGATAATGGCCATTAACGGCGGGCTTCACGCAACAAGGTTTTCATATCAGAAACCGCAGCAGATAAACCACTAAATAATGCCCGCCCGATAATGGCATGGCCGATATTCAGTTCATAGATCTCCGGTAATGCTGCAATGCGCTGTACATTGTGATAAGTCAGCCCGTGGCCTGCGTTAACTTTTATACCTTTAGCGGCAGCATAAGTTACAGCGTCTTTAATACGCTGAAATTCTTTTTCCTGTTGCGCATCATTTTCTGCATCAGCATACGCACCAGTATGGATTTCAATATAAGGTGCTCCCACTTCAGCCGCAGCATCAATCTGTTGATGATCGGCATCAATAAACAGGGAAACAAGAATACCCGCATCTGATAAACGCTTAACGGCTGCGCCAACATGTGCTTTCTGCCCGAAGACATCCAATCCCCCTTCTGTTGTGACTTCTTCACGCTTTTCAGGGACTAAACAACAAAAAGCAGGTTTGATTTGGCAGGCTATATCTACCATCTCATCAGTCACAGCCATTTCCAGATTCATACGTGTCTGGATGGTTTTTGCTAATAACTGAACATCTCTGTCTGTAATGTGGCGACGATCTTCACGCAAGTGAACTGTTATCCCATCAGCACCAGCCTGTTCAGCAACAAATGCAGCCTGTACAGGATCAGGATATTGCGTTCCGCGGGCATTACGCACTGTTGCAATATGGTCAATGTTGATGCCTAACAATACCTCAGCCATTTTTAGCTCCTGCAATTATATATTAGATAAAACAACGTACTCACTCCCCATTATTGAGAGCGAACCCATTTTAATTTTTCTGGTTTGTGTTACCTGTATTTCTGCGCACAAATTGATGAAATAATTCACGGCTCTTTAACGGTTTTCCCCCGAGATAAGGCTGTAAGGCAATGCGAGTAAATCGCTTGGCGGCCTTCAATGTAGCCGGATCAGGAAATTCACGCGCAGCCAGTGCCTTTAATTCATTGCCAGTAAAGCTGTAGTGATCAACAACCAGACTGGCAATAAACCCTTTTTCTTCTCGATAGCGGTATGTCATCGTGTCTGTGACAGGCTCACCGCTGCCGGCACAATGGAGGTAATCCACGCCATACCCCATGTTATTGAGCACCGATAATTCAAAACGGCGCAGGGCGTATTCGGGTGTGAATTCACTTGCAGCTAGGACTTGCAAGCATTGGAGATAGTCAAAGAAAAGAGCAGGATAGGCGGTTCCCTGTTCAAGGACTCTGGATAAGAGCTCATTAACGTACAGGCCGCTGTATAACACGCTACCGGTTAAAGGAAGAGCTAACGAGACGGGTTCGGCATCCCGTAATGTTTTGATTTCACCCCGCCCACTCCAGCGAACCAGTAGCGGGGTAAAAGGCTGAAGACAACCTTTAAGATTAGAACGGCGGCTACGTGCTCCCTTTGCTAAAACACGCACTCGACCTTCATGTTCAGTAAAAAAATCCAGTAATAAACTGGTCTCACTGTAAGGGCGCCCATGAAGCACGAAGGCTCTCTGCCAGCCGTCCACAATTAACCTTATAAATCGTCAATATAGCCAAGGCTACGCAGAGCACGCTCATCATCTGCCCAACCCGCTTTCACTTTGACCCAAAGTTCTAAATGCACTTTAACATCAAACAGCTTTTCCATATCCTGACGGGCTTCTGTTCCGATTGTTTTGATTTTGCTGCCTTTGTTACCAATGACCATTTTTTTCTGGCCATCACGCTCTACCAGAATCAGGCCGTGGATCGTATAACCTCCACGCTCATTAGTGACAAATTGTTCAATTTCAACTGTAACGGAATAAGGCAATTCCTCACCCAGAAAACGCATCAGTTTTTCACGGATAATTTCGGATGCCATGAAACGCTGTGAGCGATCAGTAATGTAATCTTCGGGGAAATGGTGTTCCGCTTCCGGCATGCGCTCACGCACAATTTTAGCGATGGTATCAACATTCGTGCCTTTTTCTGCACTAATCGGTACAACATCAATGAAATTCATTTGCTGACTGAGAAAACCGATATGCGGAAGTAAAATGGTTTTATCCGTAACGTTATCCACTTTATTGATAACCAGCATAACCGGGCAGCGCAGGTCACGCAGTTTATTCACAACCATTTCGTCATCCGGTGTCCAGTGAGTACCTTCCACAACAAAAATGACCAGTTCTACATCACCGATTGAACTGCTTGCAGCACGGTTCATCAGGCGGTTAATTGCTCGCTTTTCTTCGATATGAAGACCGGGGGTATCAACATAAATAGTCTGATAAGCCCCTTCCGTATGGATCCCCATAATACGATGGCGTGTCGTCTGAGGTTTACGGGAAGTAATGGAGACTTTTTGACCCAGTAACTGATTCAATAAAGTCGATTTACCGACGTTGGGTCGTCCGACTATTGCAACGAATCCGCAATAGTTTTTTTCTTTGCTCATTCAAGCTCCAGTTGTTTTAATGCTTGTTCCGCAGCCGCCTGTTCTGCCTTGCGACGGCTGGAACCTATTCCTCTGACAGGCTGCTCAAATCCACTGACCTGACAGTGAATTGTAAATTCCTGATCGTGTGCTTCCCCACGAACCTGAACAACCAGATATGATGGCAACGGCAGATGGCGCCCTTGCAAATATTCCTGTAAACGCGTTTTGGGATCTTTCTGTTTATCACCCGGACTAATTTCATTCAGACGAATTTCGTACCAATTCAGTACAATTTGTTCAACCGTCTGAATATCGCTGTCCAAAAAAATACCGCCAATCAAGGCTTCAATGCTATCCGCTAAAATAGATTCACGGCGATGACCACCACTTTTTAACTCGCCCGGCCCTAAACGCAGACATTCACCCAGTTCAAATTCTCTGGCAAGTTCCGCCAGTGTATTACCTCGCACCAATGTGGCACGCATCCGGCTCATATCGCCTTCGTCAACCCGGGGAAAACGGTGATAAAGCGCGTTAGCAATGACAAAACTCAGGATTGAGTCGCCAAGAAATTCCAAACGTTCATTATGCTTACTGCTGGCACTACGGTGAGTTAACGCCTGAAGCAATAAATCATTCTGCTTAAAGGTATATCCCAGCTTACGCTGTAACCTGTTCATTATTATGGAGTTCATGTGCTACCAATTCAGTTAGAATCCGTCAAATAAAAGCACACGCAACAGACCTGTGAGGCTATACACTGCGTCTTTCAAGTTGCCTCTTTGTTGGCTGCGCTCGTTTACCTCAATCACATAGTTATCTATGCTCATGGGGATTTACTCCCTTGCCGCCGCGACGTATCTTGAAATCCATTGTGTATACTTGATTTCTATCTTAATGATATGCCTTACAAAACTGTTGCGTTTGCACTGGCTTCCTAAAATGTTAATCATTTCAGAAAGCCAGTCATCTCGTTTGAGAGAATATTCTACACTGAGAGATTAATTAATGCTTCGCTAATATATAAATATTAGTGAATTCCGCCTATTCGGCTGAAACGTACCCACGGCCAGTCTGGCCACTCGCCTTCCTGTTTATTAAAGCTAATCCAGATAGCGGTTGCACGTCCGACCAGATTCTTCTCCGGAACAAATCCCCAGAAACGGCTATCAGAGCTATTATCACGATTATCACCCATCATGAAATACTCTCCTTTAGGGACGACCCAAGTACCTACCGGTTGACCTTCCTGAACAAACTCCGGCTCACGTTGTGGCGGAAGCGTTAAAATATGGTGTGAAACATCACCCAACGTTTCAACCCGCTCCCCTTGACGTAAAGTGCGAGGGCCTAATGTTTGCCCAACAGGAATTTGATGCACTTCATTAGCGATCGTACCGTCTTTCTTTATCGTTTCTGAGATAGTCCAGTCACTGAGATACACATCCCCATAAGTAATAGGGAGAATATCTTTACAGTTCTGAGCGTAACCACAACCGGGATAAATCTGAAGTTCTTTATCCCAATAGTTGTAAACAATCTTATCCCCGGGTAAGCCAATCACCCGTTTTACAAAATCGATACTTGGGTTTACGGGATATTTGAAAACAGCAATATCACCACGTTTAGGCTCACCGGTTTTAATCAGGGTGGTTTGTGTGATCGGATCTTTCAAACCATAGGCAAATTTTTCTACCAGAATGAAATCCCCGATCAACAGGGTAGGCATCATTGAACCGGAAGGGATCTGGAAAGGTTCATACACAAATGAACGTAGGATCCAAACAATGGCTAACACCGGAAAAACAGATGCAAATGTCTCAGCCCATGTAGGCTTATTTATTTCTTTAATTGCAGCTTCCTGAGATTCGTTGCCCGCAGCCTGTTTCTGAGCCTGAGCCAGTTTTCTCTTACGCTCAGGGGCGAGTTTAAAGCGATCTATACACCAGATAATCCCGGTGATTAACGTTGCAAACGTTAAGATCAAGGCAAAAGTGTTAGCCATTTAGACTCCTTACGACCTTGTTAATTAATCTTTTCCGACATGCAGAATTGCTAAGAAGGCTTCCTGAGGAAGTTCAACGTTACCAACCTGCTTCATGCGTTTTTTACCTTCTTTCTGTTTCTGCAACAGCTTTTTCTTACGGCTGACATCACCACCATAACATTTCGCCAATACGTTTTTACGTAACTGTTTAACCGTCGAACGAGCGATAATATGGGTGCCGATGGCTGCCTGAATTGCAATATCAAATTGCTGGCGAGGGATCAATTCCTTCATTTTTTCCACCAGCTCACGACCACGGTATTGCGAGTTATCACGGTGAGTGATCAACGCCAGAGCATCGACACGCTCACCGTTAATCAACACATCCACACGTACCATGTCAGAATGTTGGAAACGAACAAAGTTATAGTCCAGCGACGCATAACCACGTGAGGTCGATTTCAGGCGGTCAAAGAAATCCAGCACGACTTCAGCCATTGGGATTTCATATGTCAGCGCAACCTGATTACCGTGATAAACCATATTGGTCTGAACACCACGTTTTTCTATACAGAGTGTAATGACATTACCGAGATATTCCTGTGGCAACAGCATGTGACATTCTGCAATAGGTTCACGCAGTTCTTTAATATTGTTTAATGGCGGTAACTTGGATGGGCTATCCACATAAATGACTTCATCACTGGTTGTCTCGACTTCATAAACAACTGTTGGTGCAGTAGTGATCAAATCCAGATTATATTCACGCTCCAGACGCTCCTGAATGATCTCCATGTGCAACAAGCCGAGGAAACCACAACGGAAGCCAAAGCCCAAAGCAGTAGAGCTTTCTGGCTCATAGAATAAAGAAGCATCGTTCAGACTCAGTTTACCCAAAGCATCCCGGAATGCTTCATAGTCGTCAGAGCTGATAGGGAACAATCCCGCATAAACCTGAGGTTTGACTTTTTTGAAACCCGGTAATGCTTTTTCTGCCGGATGACGCGCGGTTGTTAACGTATCACCGACAGGTGCACCAAGGATATCTTTAATCGCACAGACCAACCAGCCTACTTCGCCGCAATTTAATACATCACGGTCAATACGCTTCGGTGTGAAAATACCTAAACGATCAGCGTTATAAACCTGACCTGTGCTCATTACTTTGATTTTGTCGCCTTTACGCAGCGTACCATTCTTAATACGCACAAGTGAGACAACGCCCAGATAGTTATCGAACCATGAGTCGATAATCAATGCCTGTAATGGGGCTTCAGGATCACCTTCAGGTGCTGGAATCTCCTTGACCAAACGCTCAATAACATCCTGTACACCCACACCGGTTTTTGCAGAACAACGAACGGCATCTGTTGCATCAATGCCAACGATATCTTCAATTTCTTCTGCCACACGCTCTGGCTCTGCGGCTGGCAGGTCAATTTTGTTCAGAACCGGAACCACTTCCAGATCCATTTCCATCGCAGTATAGCAGTTAGCCAACGTCTGAGCTTCAACACCCTGCCCTGCATCCACAACCAGCAAAGCACCTTCACAGGCAGCCAAAGAGCGGGAAACTTCATAGGAGAAGTCAACATGCCCCGGGGTGTCGATAAAGTTTAATTGATAAACGTTTCCGTCATGTGCCTTATAATCAAGGGTCACACTCTGCGCCTTAATAGTGATACCACGCTCACGTTCAAGATCCATTGAATCCAGTACTTGCGCTGCCATTTCGCGGTCTGATAACCCACCACAGATTTGAATAATCCGGTCAGATAGCGTGGACTTACCATGGTCAATGTGGGCGATAATGGAGAAATTTCTTATTTGCTTCATTATTAAATCTTTTTTGCCTTAATATTTCTGAATCATTCGCCTATGGACACACTGATGGACATAAAGCGACGTTTATTAGATACGGGTTTGGCCATTGGCCTGAAAAGCCGTATTCTACATGTCAACACTATGAAAACCTAGTCATGCCTACGGTTTTCAACCTATACCCTTCATCTTTCAAGCCGCCTCTTTGTTGGCTACGCTCATTCATCCCAGTCATATAGTTGTCTATACTTCTGAGGATTCATTCTCTTGCTGCCGCGATGTAACTTGAAATCTATTGGGTATAACCCATACAGTATGACCAGAAAGTGAAAATATTCGTAATAAATCGTGAAAGCGATTATGGTAAAACAGATTATTCCTGATGTAGAACCTTAATCGTATCGGGAGGTAAACCAATTTGTAACACAACGGGTTGATACGCCTGCTGATTATCCCAATATGCAGCAATTTTACGGGCGAAAGCAAAACCGGCTAAACCACCAGCAATACCACCTACACATACCCATAACTGCTCAGCCGTCCAGTATTGACAGAACAACCCACCTAAAAACAGACCTAATAATGGGGTTAAATAAACCAGCATAGCGGAACGTAATAAACTACTTTCCGGAATACCAACTTCGACTTTTTGCCCCGGCTGAAGTGGTTGAGCAACCTCCAACTCCAGTTGGTGGATATTTTCCGGCCCCAGTTTTTCCAGCAAATACGACCCACAAGCTGTTTTTGCCTGACAGCTGCCACAACCCGAAGAGGAGCCATAACGCAATACTGCCCGGCCTTGCTGCCAACGGACAACCGTTGCCCATTCTTTAACCATCAGTTATCCCCCGTAAATGTGACACTTCCGGCAATCTGTTTAATTGTGGCGAAGGGTAATTCGCCAATAACAGAAATGCAGTGCCTGCCATTCGACACAGTATAAACTGTTCGTCGCCCCTGTCGATACAGTGGTTCATCAGCGGCTTTTACGCCAGTATTTACCACATTTACAGAAAAACTAAATAACCCATCACTGTACATAATGGATTCCAATAATTCTGTCTTTGATAATCGACTCCGGTTACGGGAAACTTCCCGAAAACCTTCAGGCAACTTACTAACTTTCCAGTTAAATTCCACTTTTTCAGCTTTTGGAATAACTAACATCGGTGGCAATTTCAAATCTACAATGGCATTCAATTCCTGCTTTATATCGTTATTCACCCTTGAGGATATAACACGGAACTGTTCAACAACCACCATTTTTTCCTGATCAAATAACTCAATCAGCAAAGGCAGATAACTTTTTTTGTCTATCAATAAATTATAATTATAACGATCGTTATCTTTGGATATTATACGCACGAAATAGACAGGACGATCACCAACATGAGTCGAACCTGCATCAATGAAATTATAGAATTTCTGTATTTGAGAAAAATCAGCAAAAATGATCGGTGGCAGGTAATCCACGATATGATCACCACGCAAGCTAAATGAATCTAAACCTGATTCGTAATAGCTTATCTGATCACCACGCTGAATAATCTCACGGCGCGTATTATCCATTTGAATAAGTTGTGCGATGGGCTGATCACCAATGATCACGTGACGATAACGCAGAGGAATAATAAATTGTTGGCTCAGGTTAATAAAAGCGAGTTCATAAGGCAAAGTCTGTACGGAATGCCCCATACCCTGTAACAAAGCCTCGGTGCTGTTTTGCTGAACCGAGGCTTTTGAGGAATTCAGGAAGCTCCCGAATAAGAAAATGAAAAAAACAGTGTATTTCATTTTATTACTTATTTGAGATTACAGGTCTTTGTTCTCCTGAATGTGTTGCGTTAACCTCCGGCAACCCTTGTTCATTTTCTGCATTAATACGCCGGAAAAGTTCATATTGCTGCAACATTGCATCAATACGCTTATTACTTTCCCGCACCTGCGTACTCAAGTCACCACCAAAAGCATCATGTTCAGCGGGAACCGATAACCCAACAGGTGAAGCAGAACCCATCACCGGTAATGTATTGAAGACCGGGTTATCAAGCTGAGCATCAATGTCAGACCCATTATATTGCTGAACACCGATGATAACTGCCATTGACACACAAGCCGCAACACCAACCTGAGTGATCTGACTAGCCCAAGGCCGGGTCACTAACGGGCGGAGTTTATGCCAGAACGGCAATTTCTGCCACGTATCAGGTTTTGGCTGAGATTCCGGAACAGCTGCTGGATTGATATGGACAGGTTCTTTTTCAAGCGCCTGTGCCACTTGACTAGCGATATCCAAATGTAACACCTCACCTACATCACCATGTAATGTATCCCGGATGAGGTGATATCTTTCCCACTGTTTCTGCATTTCAGCATCTTCAGAGATTAAACGAACGATTTCACTATCAAGAGCTTCTCCATCCATTAACGCGGAAAGTTTCTCTCTTTGCATGCCAGTACCCTTCAATATTATTTTGTTCCACTACTACTGTTTCCACTGCTGCTGGTGCTTCCACTACTGCTTACTGCTGGATCAGGGGTTGAACTTTATTGTCGATGGCTTCCCTTGCACGAAAGATTCGCGAACGAACAGTACCCACAGGACAATCCATAATGACGGCTATTTCCTCATAGCTCAGGCCATCAAGTTCCCGAAGCGTAATTGCTATCCGTAAATCTTCTGGCAGTGATTCAATGGTACGAAATACCACTTTCTTTAATTCTTCAGACAACATTAAGTTCTCAGGGTTCGAAATTTCTTTTAATGAACTTGACGTATCGTAATTTTCTGCATCATTAGCATCCAGATCATTGGATGGTGGACGACGCCCCTGAGCAACTAAATAATTCTTCGCAGTATTAACGGCAATACGGTACAACCACGTATAAAAAGCACTATCACCCCGAAAAGAAGACAGTGCCCGATAGGTTTTGATAAATACCTCTTGTGCAACATCAGGAACATCGCCTTGAGGTACGTAACGGGCAATTAAGCTCGCCACTTTGTGCTGGTATCTGATTACCAGCAAATTAAACGCTTTTTGGTCGCCTTTTTGTACTCGCTCGACCAGCATTTGATCCGTTAACTGCTCGCTCATCCGAGGCTCACTCTCCTGAGGTAAAACTCCACATTTACACTTACATTACACCAGTCATGACACTTTGCTACTCGAACAAGCATCACCTTTGAGTGTTCATTACATGTGAAGTTCAACTTTGATTGTAATTTTGTGTTACAACCACCGATTATTCTGCATTGCACTTTTTATTTATAGTACAAATCATAGCCTCTATTCAGTGGCTCACTCGATTTTAGATTATGAAAAACAGAAAGATTTATCCCAATCTTCCGTAAAAAATTTAAGGTTTTTATTAACGATAACCCTATCAATAATAAAGATAAAAATCTTTCACTAACTGCTGAAATTCGTTTGAATATGCGCCATCAGCAGCACGGATCATCAGTTCACTAACCTGTACTTCCTGCCTCTGCCGGGATAATCCCAACAATAAACGATGTAACGGCTTATCCAGCCTATCACGAATATTGAGCCGATAATGGGGAAACCAACCACATTCTATCGCCATTTTTTCGAAGATCTCGCCAATCCCGTAAGGAAGCACTACACAAAATAACCCTTCGGGGGTAATTAGTTGTTCAACACAGTCCAATAACCCTTGATGAGTCAGTGCTTCGGTATAACGCGCCTGATTACGGGCCTCATTACGACAGGCAATTGCAGGTTCGAAATAGGGAGGGTTACTCACAATCAAGTCATACCGGCGCTCACTGTTCTCAGCGAAATCATGAATATCCTGCCGCCACACCCTGATGCGGTCAGGCCACGGGGATTGATCGATATTTTCAATAGCCTGCATTGCAGCATCTTCGTCCAGCTCCACAGCATCAATAACTGTATCGTTTCCGGCTCTCTGAGCTATCATCAGTGCAATCAGTCCACTGCCACACCCGATATCCAGACAATTTTTTCTATTATCTACCGGTGCCCATGCCCCCAGTAACACGCCATCAGTCCCGACTTTCATGGCACATTTATCATGCCCGACAAAAAATTGTTTGAATGTGAAACCACCGCGCCGCAATGTAGTTTTGTGTATTAACGTCATGAATTATATCTATTGAAAACCAAAGTTCTTCATAGCATAAATCTTATGACTCGAGGATAAAAGCCACACGCACGCCTGATACTTTTATCACTGATGCATGTTATAGGGTGAAGAATCAGCCTAACCTGTTTATAATCAGCGCCCCAAACAGAGGTATATGATGACTGCGACAAACTTTTCCGAATTCGAACTTGATGAATGCCTGCTTGATGCATTAAATGATAAAGGCTATGAACGCCCGACCGCAATTCAGGCGGCAGCCATTCCTGCGGCCATGGACGGGCGGGATGTATTAGGTTCTGCACCAACGGGGACAGGCAAAACAGCTGCCTACCTGCTACCGGCTATACAGCATTTGCTGGATTTCCCACGTAAGAAATCAGGGCCACCACGTATTTTGATTTTAACACCAACCCGTGAACTGGCGATGCAGGTTGCAGAACAAGCCAAAGAGATGGCTGCGCATACTCATCTGGATATTGCCACAATCACTGGTGGTGTAGCCTACATGAATCATGCAGAAGTGTTCAGTGAGAATCAGGACATTGTCGTCGCAACTACAGGGCGTCTGCTGCAATATATCAAAGAAGAAAACTTTGACTGTCGTGCAGTAGAAACTCTCATCCTTGATGAAGCCGATCGCATGTTGGATATGGGTTTTGCCAATGACGTTGAGACGATTGCCGGAGAAACCCGCTGGCGTAAACAAACCATGTTATTTTCCGCAACACTGGAAGGTGAAAGTATTCGTGATTTTGCGGTACGCCTGCTGACAGATCCTGTTGAGATCGATGCAGAACCTTCACGTCGTGAGCGTAAGAAAATCCAGCAATTTTATTATCGTGCTGACAATCTGGCACACAAAACAGCCTTGTTATGCCACCTGCTGAAACAAGAAGACGTGACAAAATCAATTGTTTTTGTGCGTAAACGGGAGCGTGTCCGCGAATTGGTTGAATGGCTGCATCAGGCCGGTATTCAGTCCAGCTTCCTTGAAGGCGAAATGGTTCAGGCTAAACGAACAGACGCCGTGAAGCGCCTGAATGATGGCCGGGTTAAGGTACTGGTTGCAACCGATGTTGCTTCCCGCGGGCTGGATATCGAAAACATCAGCCACGTTTTTAACTTTGATTTACCACGCACAGCGGATGTTTACCTGCACCGGATTGGCCGGACTGCCCGTGCTGGCCGCAAAGGAACCGCAATTGCGCTGATTGAGTCCCATGACCATCCATTACTTGGAAAAATCAGTCGCTATCTTCAGGAGCCACTGAAAGTACGGGTTGTTGACGAACTTCGTCCACAAACCAAAGCGCCAAGTGAGAGTAAAAGCTATAAGCCATCCAAGAAAGTACTGGCAAAGCGTAAAGAAAAGAAAAAAACAGAAGAGTCGAAGAAAAGCCGGGTAAAAGTGCGTCATCGTGACAGCAAAAACATCGGAAAACGCCGCGCTCCTTCAGGAAACCCGAGACCAGAATTGCCAGAATCCACTGACAATTAACCTATCTTGGTATAAGCGGGCTATTTGCCCGCTTGTTATCAATATTGTTCTCAACGCATTAATTCTTAATAAAAAGACAAACAATTAAGCTGAATAATATTTTTCCACTTTTTCCTTATTTAATTGCGGCTGTAAATTAGTGTGTTGGTAGGATTGGCTGAATAAAACACCCAGTTCATCATCACTCATATCTACCGCCCAAGTTTGCAGTGATGACGCGTTATTTGAAGCGATGATATTATCTTTGATATCGTTACCCGCAGCAGCCATCATCACACTTTCTTTCCCATATTCTTTATTATCTTCTTTCCCTTGCCACGGCTGATGAATAACCATTAATTCCTGTACGGCTTCCAAAAAATGAGCCTTGAATGAATGTAACGCATAACTATAGCGCACAATCGAATCGATGAAATTTTCCGGCTCGTATTCATATTCAAGAAGGATCTGATTTCCCATGGGCTGAGGAATGGGTAGTGCTTTTTGTAAATTATCCAACCAGTCATGTTCAACAATATAATTCCGGATTAATCCCTGTTCTGCTATTTCACGACCCGCTCCCGGCGACCACCCCATTCGTTTCAATGTCCAGTCTGAAACACCGGCAGAATTAAAGGTAACCGCAGGCTTTCCTGTTGTCAGTGCGGCCATTGATGCCAGCCCTCCCCCCATGGAATGCCCGGTAAAAATAACATTCTCACCAAATGCTTTTAATGCTGATTTTGCCAGATCTACCGCCTGATTATATTGTGCTTCATTGTATCCAAGCCCCTGACGAATACTCGCCATAAAATCCTTTATTTCGTTTGAGCCGGTAAATGACACAATATACAACCCCTTATTTCGGTAGACCCCTGCCTGAAACCCGGTGGAACGATCATCCAAAGTATCAGGATCAATACCCGCCTTAACCAGCTCTTCATCTGACACGTGCACATAGTCCCCAATGCCAAAACTATTTCGACGGTAAACATCGCGAGTCACCTGAGCCAGTTCATAATCAATCCGTTTCGAATATTTTCCTGCAATATCATTAGCTTTTAATTCAGGTGTATCCATAACTCTGTTTTGAGAAGCCGTTATCAATGATTGGTAGAGCGAATCAGCTTGTTTGGTATTTTCTGAACGGGAAGTTATAGCGGAAGAAAGTTGTTTATCTTTATCCAGAAGTGTACTGCCAGCAGAGGTTGACTGAAGAGTTGCCTGATTTCCCTGTAGAGGGATAGCCCCCAACTTGCTCAATAAACTGATATTTGTCACCAAAGTCATAAAATACTCCTACCGATTTAAGTTAGACATAACAGACTGACCTAGATCATCTATCGGCAGAATGATTAACATTTTTATATCAAAATTATCTTTTTATTAACAATTGATTGATTATTCTATATCGCATCCTTTCATAAAATCACAGTCCAATCATATCTTCCGCCACTAAAAATCTAAAATGGCTGTCCTGATATGCTTAGAGGGTATTTGTTTTATGCAATTTGTCATATCTTACATACCCCATTATAAAAAAAATGATGGTATTTCAACCACCTTTTCTATATATCGAACTACAGGTTGTCTCAGTCTCACCGTGAAAAATTAGCATTATTCTTTAAATTAATTAATGTGATCTGCTATCCGTCAATCTTAACGCAACTAAAATGAATAAATAAAGTAAACAAATAAAAATGCAGCTATCAGACAGGAATCTAATATGGATGAATTGCATTACCAGGATCTACTGACAATAGGCCGACGTATTCAATCACGAGAGGTTTCTTCAAAAGAGGTCACGCGGAAACTGCTTAAGCGTATTACTCATATTGATCAATCTCTTCATAGTTACTTTATTGTGATGGAAGAATCCGCGCTAATGGAAGCGCAAACTGCCGACGAAGAAATTGCGCGCGGCGAGTTTCGTGGGCCACTTCACGGAGTTCCCATTGCAGTAAAGGATCTACTATGGACTAAAGATGTAGTAGTCACAAACGGCATGCCTTTCAATCCATTTATCCCAAAGGAAAATGCCACTGTAGTTGAACGATTGCATACGGCAGGGGCTGTACTGCTTGGCAAACTTATTCAAACTGAAGGCGCACTTTTCGATCACCATGTACAAGTGACGCCGCCCATTAATCCGTGGAACAAACAACTCTGGTCCGGAGCTTCTTCCAGTGGTTCAGGTGTTGCAACTGCGGCAGGGCTTTGCTATGGCTCTATCGGGACGGATACGGGGGGCTCCATTCGTTTCCCTTCCGCTATCAACGGCATTACAGGCATAAAACCCACTTGGGGGCGCGTCAGTCGTTATGGCGCAGTTGAATTGGCTGCTTCGATGGACAGCATTGGTCCAATGACCAGGAATGTAGCCGATGCAGCCGCTATGCTACAGGCTATTGCAGGACGTGATCCGAAAGATCCAACATCCAGTACCCTCCCTGTACCAGATTATCTGGCACTAATGACCCGGGGTGTGCGTAACATGCGCATCGGCATCGATACTCGCTGGGCTCTCGACCAAATTGATAACCCAACCCGCATAGCGCTGACCAAAGCACTTAACCACTTTACCGAACTGGGTGCGGAAATCGTAAATATCAGAATGCCGGATACTAATCAAGTTGCACATGACTGGAATCCAATGTGTGCAATTGAAGCGGTTGTGGCCCATGAAAAAACCTTTCCGTCCATGAGAATGCAGCATGGCTCCGGCCTAGCGGAGTTATTAGATCTGGGGCACCGTGTTCATGCACTGGATTATCAAAAATTGAGACTGAATAGAGCAAACCTTAGAGGAAATATCAACGGTATTTTCGAATCTGTTGACGTTATCTTCTCGCCCGTAATAGCAATTGCGGAGCTGACCTGTGAAACAATGAAAATCTTAGGGCAAGGGGATGATATGTCCCGTTATACCAGTGTATTCAATTTGACCGGCCATCCTTCCATCACATTACCCTGCGGAAGAACGGAACTCGGTACGCCGGTTGCGTTTCAAATCGTTGCGCCACATTTTGATGAAATGACGATGATACAAGCTGGCTGGGCTTATCAGCAAGTTACTCACTGGCACAGGCTCAATCCACAAATTTAATTCAATCAAATTTTTTGGAAAAATTACATGGAAAATATTTTACCAAGTTTAACCCATGAGTTACCCGATATCACATCTTTATCTTTCTCGGATAAACAAAAAAAATTTTCACATAAAGCACGTATTTTACTTCTATATGGCTCTAATAGAACACCTTCTTTCAGTCGCTTACTTATTCAGGAAGCAGCTCTTTTACTCGATTCTCTGGGAGCAGAAACCAAAATTTTTACCCCCTACCACCTTCCCTTACCTGACACGACGACTGACTCCTACTATAAGGTCGTTGAATTACAAAAATTAATGCAATGGTCAGAAGGTCAAGTCTGGTGCTCTCCAGAACATCATGGCTCTATCAGCGCCGTATTCAAATCACAATTAGACTGGATAACGCTGGAAGAAACTCTTTTATGCCCCACACAAGGTAAGACATTAGCAGTACTGCAAGTGAACGGGGGAGCTCAATCTTTCAACGTGGTTAATCAATTAAGAACGATAGGTAGATATATGAAAATGTTTACTATTCCTAATCATCTATCTGTACCTCAGGCTTTTTCAGAATTTGAAGAAAATAGCCGCATGAGAGCGTCGCCTTACTATGATAGGCTTGTCGATGTTATGGAAGAGCTACTCAAATTTACTTTAATACTGCGTGATAAACGTCAATATTTTTTAGATAGATATTCAGAACGCTATAAATAATAAAGCATTATTACTTAGCACCATCCCCTTTGAATAAGGTTAATATCCTCATATAAGGAAAAATAATGATATATAACCACACTGAATTCAACTTCCATCTAAAAAATACATGGTATAAAAACAAACAATCATTAAGGAGTGTTAAAAAAAAATGGTCAGCCATCCTATATGATTATACAAAGCCACCTAAATTATGCGGTGAGTTAAATTTTAATGAACGAATATGGAGCATACCTGGTGATGTTGGAAATAATAATTTCATCGTCAGTTGTTATGACGGATATATTTATTGTTATCACCTAAAAACATTACAACAGGTTTGGCGATTAAAAACAAATGCCCCTATTTATAGTTCCCCGGCAGTAACAAAAGACGGGGATTTTATTATCGGAGGAGAAGATTCTACTTTGAAAATGATCTCCGCTTACGGGGATTATCTATGGCAATTCAATGCTTATGATTCTTTTCATTCTACACCGACAATAGATGAAAAAAATGGCCTTGTTTATGCTGGAAGTTATGATCATTCTATGTATGCTATCGATATCAATAATGGTGAATTAATATGGAAACGAGATTTTGAACAAGACGTTATTGATGATATTTATAGTTCGCCGGCTTTAGATGCTGAAGGAAATATTATTTTTGGAACTAACAAGACATTAATTTGCCTTGATCAATACGGAAATACCGTTTGGGAAATTGTTAATGAAGGACGATTTGAAGGTAGCGCAGCCCTAGATTACAGCATTAACACAGGTATCATAGGCACGGAAGAAAATGGTCAGATTATCATTTTTGATATTACAACAGGTGAAATACGCGCAACACATCAAACAGGAGGATTTGTCGTTTCCTGTCCGTCTATTGGATATCATCATATAGCAACAATAGGCAGTGATGATAAAAATATTTATGGCATTGATCTTTTAACCACTGAAGTTTTATGGAAATACCATGTAGGAACTCGTTTTGTGTATACTCCGTTTTCTTCTCTTCCCAATGGGGATCCGATATTTATGGGAACGACTGAAGACCCTGACCATTTTTCTGAATCAATACATTGCCATAATTATCAAAATGGAGAGTTCCGCTGGAAAATTACAGCTCCCACAGGAATACATTCATCACCACTAATTATTGAAGAAAGATATTTAATTGCCGGTTCGCATTGGAACAAGGTATATATATATAAATGGGATAATGTCTAAATGAAATATTATAAAAAATTAGAAAAGTTAATGGAAAAATGGAGCTTACTGTATGGCACCAGCATGATCCTCCATTGGGATAGCAGAACAATGATGCCTAAACACAGCCATCTATTAAGAGCAGAGCAAATATCGCTACTCAGTACTATGCAACATGAAATATTGGCAAGCGAGGAAATCACTGAACTGCTAAATTACATTGATACCAATATGCTTAATGATTGGCAAAAAGCCAATATAAGAGAAATATGCCGATTACACACTATGGCAACAAAAGTACCGGTAAACTTAGTTAATCAGCTTGCACAGGCAACCATTAAATGTGAAAAAGCTTGGTATACCCAAGCTAATCAGACTGAGCAGAAATCTCTTGAAAAAAGCTTTGCAGAATTAATTTCACTGACAAGAGAAATGGCATATTCACTTGGAGATAATTTAGGTATAAGCGCTTATGATGCGCTGTTAGAACAACACCAGCCAGGGCTCAGAGATCACTCAATTAAACCTATATTCAATCAAATAGAATCATTCACAACCGATCTAACATCGATAAGAAATAACCTGAAAGATGAAAAAAACAGCTGGCCGAAAATACCTAAAGATCAGCAAAAAAAATTTGCAAAACAGCTAATGTCAGAAATGGAATTTGATTTCACTACAGGAAGATTTGATGAAAGCATCCATCCTTTTACTGGAGGAATAGCCGGTGATATTAGAATTGGTAGTTATTTCAAACCAGATAATATTATCTTGAGTATTTCAGCAATTATGCATGAAGTGGGGCATGCCTCTTATGAAAGCCGGTTACCAAAACAATTTAGTGGTCAGCCGGTAAGTGATTCAAGAGGAATGTGTATTCACGAAGGGATTGCTCTTTTATTTGAAAAACAAATTGGTCATTCAACCGAATATCTGGAGTATCTATCAAAAAAACTCACAAAACAATTTGGGTATTTTAATCATTTCAATAAAGAAAATTTGCTTCGTTACTTCAATACAATAAAAAGAAGTGGCATACGCGTTAGCGCTGACGATTTTACTTACCCAGCACATATTCTTATTAGATATAAGATAGAAAAATCGTTAATTTCCGGTGAGTTATCGGTAAAAGACTTAAATAATAGATGGTGCGAATTATATAACTTATATCTTGGAATAACACCATCTATTCATGAAGGCCCCTGGCAAGATATCCACTGGGTAATAGGCTATTTTGGCTATTTCCCATGTTATTTAGTTGGGAGCGTGATTGCCTCTCAATTATTTAATAAAGCACAAGAAGAAATTTTCATTAAAGATGAAATAAACCAAGGTAAGTTTAAAAAGGTACAAAAATGGCTTAACCATAAAATATACAAAAAAAGCTCTTATTTTGAATTTGAAGATCTTATTATATCAAGTTGTGGGAAACCATTAAATGCTGATGACTTCATTAATAGTTTAAAGAAAAGATTAGAATGAAGTGAAATAACTTACCAAAATAACTTTTTATATAAATTATTTTTACGTGAATAGCATATAAGAATGTCAGAAATTATATAATATCACCCTAACTTTATTTCAGGGTGATATTAAAAATAACATGACATTTTATATATACATAATGGATTTCAAGATGCAACGCGGCAGCAAGGGAGTTCATTCTCAGGAGCATAGATAACTATGTGACTGGAGTGAACGAGTGCAGCCAACAAAGAGGCAACTTGAAAGGCGAAGTGTATAGAACAATCATTACACTAACTACTTGCGCTACTATATTTTGAAATGGCTTTCAGCCAGAATAAGCGAGTAAAAATAAGTGCACCTATAGCATATACAAATGCCAACAATAACGTTTTCATGTCTAACATTCCTAATGCAGCCTGAGCAGGCACATTACTAACAAAAAAAACGGGCAATAAAAAACTTAATGCAAATCGCAAAGCCCCTGGATACGCAGTGACAGGAAAACGCCCAACATCCATTAGTGAATAACAAATAACCCATACATCTGACACTTTAGTGAACCAAAAAGCAATCAGATTTGAACACATAAACAGGGAATAAAAAACACAAGAGCCTAATAGAAGAGCAAGATTAAATTGTAAAAAATTCCATCCAGTTAATGCATCCTGCTGATACATTGCGAATAACACAACTATATAACCAACAATAAAATTAGCGCCATCCCAAACATTAAAACGATGAAAACTAATAAAAAACTGAGTATCAACAGGACGAATAATAATTAGGTCCAGATCCCCGCGCCTGATATATTCAGAAAGTGAATGAACACTTGGGAATAGCCAACTATCAATAAAAGATTCGATAATAAGTGTCACTCCCAACAAAGCGACCATCTGATAGTAAGTCCAGCCTCCGACCTGAGATACCTGCCCAAAAAAACCAGTCAGCACTAATAGTGCCAGCAGGCAAGAAAGGCTGGAGTTAATTAAATTTACTATCGCATTTAAACGAAATTCAAACTCCAATAAAAAAGAATGTCTTAATAAGACTAAAAATAATAAAACGTATCTCATTACATTAAGCTCCAGATGCTGAATACCTTTTTAATCCTGCATTCCATAATAATATCCTGATGAGTGTCAGTAAAATCACCCAGAATAGCTGCACTCCAAATCCAACCAGCAGGAGAACACTATTCAGTTTTCCTAATATTATCTGAACCGGAAAATCTAATGCTGAAGCAAAAGGTAATAACTTCAACCACGAGGCGAGGCTTTCCGGATACAGATCGAGTGGAATTAATACGCCGCCTAAAATGGTATAAAGTGCCCAAAGCAATGGATCGAATGCCATCGAGTTATTGATCCAAAATGCCAGTAATCCAAGACAATAATAAAGGTGGAATATAATAATCCACGCCAAAATAAGTGCAGGGATAAAAACCAGTAAATTTCCAATATCTAAACGATGAAAATTACCTGTTAGCAAAATACCTGATATAAAAACTAGTGAAATAATCGGCCCTCTGACCATCATTTCTCCTGTATGATCAGAAATATAGCTATAGAGAGGAGAGACCGGCCGTAACAACAGCATCGATAATTCCCCTCTGCGGATGTCACTGTCCAAACGTCGCATTACCCAAATGGCCGTAAGCTGGCGCACAAGATAGATTGAAAGAAAATAAACCGCAAAATCACTTGCAGTATAACCTCCAACCTCTCCCTCTTTTGCCAGACCCAGCCAAACAAACATCACAGCTATAGGCATAATACCGCCTAATAACCAAATGATGGATTGGGCACGATATGCAATAACTCTTGAAAAAGACTGCCCAATAAGTACCCGCCATAACAACAGGCTTCTCCTAACACGCATCAACATGATTTTCACCGTATGAAGATAAATATCTTGCTAAAACTTTTTCGATTGGTTCATCATGAATAGAAATATCAAGTATTACTTTTTCTTCCATCAGTTTACCAACCACAGAAGGCAGCAAATCACGTTCTACCGTTAACTCAATGTTCTGACCATCATCGGAAGATGAATTAATCAAAGATCTTAACTCTGGTTTTATTGGTCCAGAGATGGTTGCCTTCAGAATTTTCTTGGGTGATCGTTTTTTTATTAAATGTGATAGTTTTCCATCGTATACAATCTCACCAGAGTTAATAATAATAACCCGCTTAGCAAGCGCTTCAACATCTGCCATATAATGTGATGTCAAAAGAATAGTGGCATTATTTACCTTATTATAATATGCGATAAATTCCCTAACCGAACGCTGCATATTGACATCCAGACCAATGGTCGGTTCATCTAAGAATAATACGGATGGTTTATGTAATAATGACAGAGCAAGTTCACATTTCATCCTTTCTCCTAATGATAAATGACGAACCGGCCTGTCAATAATGGAATGAAGACAAAGCATTTCCACAAGTTGGTCACGATATTTTAAAAAATCTTTTTCATTAATAGAATAAATAACTTTATGTAGTATAAAAGAATCATTAGGGGTGAGATCCCACGCCAATTGCTGTTTTTGCCCTGCCACAAATGATATGGACTTTAAATATTCGCTCTTACGTTCATAAGGCGTATAACCCAATACATTAACACTTCCTGAAGAGGGTTTAATAATACCAGTTAACATTTTCATTGTGGTTGTTTTACCTGCCCCATTAGCGCCAAGGAACCCCACAACCTCTCCTTCTTCAATGGAAAAATTGACTGATTTCACTGCTTCAACTATTGCATATTCTCTTTTAATGAATGATTTAAGACTACCTAATAACCCGGGGTTTTTAGTATAAACCTCATAGGACTTACATAAATTATTAACTTGAACAATGGACATTGTTTGAATTTTTCCGTTGGCATTTTGGTACACATATTAATTTCCCATCAGATTCTTTTTCCATGACCAATCCATATAATTTGAGGGCATTATCACAAAAAACATCTTTCCAAGCTTGTTCAGGAATTCCCTGGCGGAAAATATCGATATAAGATTTTAAATCTACCATAGGCCAACCAGAACCAAAAAGTAATTTTTCTGAAGAGCCAAGATAATCTATGATCCAAGATAATGGATTTGAGATTAATCTTTTTGCCCGTTCATCAGAACAAGCTCTTGTATCACCGTCAATCAAAGATGAACCTTCCAGAAAAACATTATTGTTTTTAGCCGCAACTACAGCAGCACTCTGAAACCAAGGGTTGCCCGCATGCACTAAAACAAACTTAACATTGGGGTAATCAACCACAACTTCGTCAAAAGAAACAGGATCAGCATATTTAACTTTAGCATGCGGCCACCCCGGATCACCACTGTGGAACATTATTGGTACATTTAGCTTTTCAGCTAAAATATAAAGTGGCTGGAAAAGTGCATCAGAGGCATACCTATGTATAAAACCAACATTAATTTTTATTGCGTAAACTTCACCAGAAATAATTTTTCTTGCAATATGCTCAATATCATAATTTAAATCTCTGACAACGGCACAATGATAAATTCTATATTTACGCAAATCACCATGATTTTGTGAAGGTATTGCCGAATCGGATAGCGCTCCAACGAAGTTAAGCCCATTTATTGACTCCCTGAAAGAATCAAGGCTCGCTATAATCCCACTAAAATGGTCTGGAGTACCTTCAAATTCAGTATGGATATGAGCATCGAATATATTAATTTCAAATTCTTTCATTTTATCCTCAATAAAAAAGAGTATGTTATTTTTATTCCAGTAGTCGTTGATTAATATTCCCAGCATAACTGATTTCGCCATTTCCTTTAACAACATGTAAGGCATACCCTAAGTTAGGATCAACTTTTGTATAAAAGCCCTGTTCGGTATAGCTTTCTATAACAAAACCACCCTTTTTTAAATAATTAAATGATACTTCTATATCAGAAGAAAAAAGTTTTACCGCTCCTAACCTAGCTCCCCGACTTTCATCCAAATTAAGTTTAATACCAAAATGCGCATGAAATTCATCAGGATTTAACCAATATAACTTCTGTATACCTGTGGATAATGAATTCCCTTCAGATTTATAACAATCTCCCATCAAAGAAAGAAAATTATACCAATATTCCTTATGTTCAAATGGGGTGTCTGTGCAAAAATAAAAACCACAGATCCCATAGATATTATTTAGCCCATAATTTATTTCAGCCCATGAAGGTTTCCTTAAAAGATATTGAATAATCTGGAAATAACATCCTGGGGTATAGCGTCCAGGAATATCTAAAATAGCCCATGCAGCTTTATCCCATCCCGGTATATTCGGAATAACATACTTGAAATCATTAATATCCTGATAATATTTTTTCAGTTTATTTTCACTGTTTTTAATATTTCCTGTCGCAGCAACCAGAGCATAAGGGTAACCAAACTTTGATGCCCGAAGTTCAGCCTCACTACAAGAAGATTCAAATTGATTCTGATTAACAACTTCAATAAATTCCAGATAACAACCCGTAAAATGAACAAACACACTCTCTTTCCCGCCGTCATGTTCTATACAATCAGCGCTGACCGAAAAACCAGAGCAATTTAGCAAAGAAATAACCTGTTGTCTTTTTCCTGTTGGAAGAATGCTATAACAATGATCTATCAAAGCAATTGTCACACATGTCCTCCTTTCTCTGAATATTCCGGAAGCTGATTAAGCTCGGCTATATCCGAACTTAGTAAAGAAATGTCAACTGATGCTAATACTATTTTCAGTTGTTCAATACTATTAATCCCCACAATAGGAGCAACTACACTTGGCCTTTGTAACAACCATGCCAAAGCAACTTGAGTGCTATTTATTTCATTTTTATCAGCAATTTTCTGAATGAGGTTCAAGGCTTCCCAATTTCTTTTATTATCATAAAGTTTTCTCACATCCTTCTCTCTAAGAAACCCATTATTAATACTTCCCTGATGATATTTTCCTGTCAAAAAACCTTTTGCCAGAGGAACATAGGGTAACATTCCAATACCTTCTTCCTGACATAATCCCATCAGTTCAGATTCATATTCAGATTTTTCCAAAAGATTATATTTATTCTGTATCGTGACATAAGAAACGTAACCGCGTTTATCACTCAAACCTAAAGCCTTCATCAGCCTCCAGGCTGAAAAGTTTGAACAACCAATGTAACGTACCAGCCCCTTTCTTACTAAATCATCTAAAGCTCTCAGCGTTTCTTCCATAGGAACATCGAAATAATCATCATGTACCTGATAAAGATCGATATAGTCAGTTTTCAGACGCTTCAATGATTGTTCGACTGCTCTGATGATATATTTTCTTGAAATACCCTCATTATTTGGTTTTTCACTCATCGGCGCCGAAAATTTTGTTGCTATGATGAGATCATCTCGACTTGTATAAGAGTGTAACCATCGACCAATAAAAGACTCGGATAATTCACCACCATGACTTCCATTAGGTAGATAAATGGGATAACAATCGGCAGTATCAATAAAATTCCCTCCATGTTCAGTAAAGACATTTAATATCTCGCAGGCATCCTTTTCATCAACCCATCTACCAAATTGTTGTGTACCAAGACATATGGTTGAAACATAAGCGCCGCTATTACCAAGTGTTTTATATTTCATAAGAATAATCTTCACTCTAAATCATAATCAAAACGCGGCCTTTTTCCCTCTTGAGGAGTAATCCCCCCTCGGCCACCGGCACCTTCAGGGTGCACAGCAAGTTCAGGACGTACGGAGCGAAAATTCTCACACGCCAGCCACACTCTATACATTAATCTTTTTTTAGTTGGTTCTTCATCGTCTTCAAATGCTGTGCGTGAATGCAGAAAAAGGTAGTTATTGAAAAAGAGCATATCCCCTTTTTCAAGTGAAGTAATCCAGCAAAAATCCGGGGAGGTAGCCAATTCATCAAGATAATCAACAGCTTCTTTCAGCAGTGGTGGTACTTTTTCATTTCGTGAAAATGCCGTCGCAAAAATATTAAATCTCAGGTACCTGATACTAAGATCGCCATTACATTCAGAAAATACAGGAACATTATATTCTGTGATTTCACTGGCTCCCGGTGGATGTTCATTCAGACGATGATACGGGTACCCAGTGTATAAAGCAGGTAATAAATCAGGCCTTGTTCGCTTAATCGCTTCATGAAGTGCCAGCGCACTGGCAAACTTGCTATGCCCCCCCTGTTTGGCGGGCCTGATACAAAGCATACATACCACATCTGGCTGATCTGTATGCATAAATAGTTCTTCTTTATTTCTA
The DNA here is from genome assembly GCF_037996705.1 of Xenorhabdus bharatensis. Classification (NCBI taxonomy): domain Bacteria; kingdom Pseudomonadati; phylum Pseudomonadota; class Gammaproteobacteria; order Enterobacterales; family Morganellaceae; genus Xenorhabdus; species Xenorhabdus bharatensis. Next base: position 60,766 of record NZ_JBBMXG010000022.1, read on the forward strand.
TAACCCCGGGCATCAGGATCGATATGTGTCATATCTTCTACCCGACCGAGAATATCGCCCATCACACTTTGAGAAACGGGTGTCCCCATCAAACGACAAAGCCGTAAAAAACATTCACCTAATTCAGTTTCGTTGATTTCATCAATAGGCATTCCTTTTAATACAACAATTCCACTACCATTCCTGATTCGCTCATAAATATTAGTCACTAATTTATTTAATTCACTATTGCCAGAATTATGTTCAATTTTTTCATTATATAATTCAGACATAATTATTCTTGCATGGCACTCATCTAATTTAATAACACATTGTGAATATATTTCAGTATTTGACTTTTCACTAATTGACCTAATTATTTCATTTTCTTCATTTAGCATAGCTATCACCTTTTAAAATATGTTCACTCTGACTTAATATGCTTATGTTCATACCTGAATCATTTCAAGTTGCAGTTTTTTACTGCATTTTAAGACCCATAATATATGGACATTTTCTATTTATGGATCAATCCCACCACCATTGAACTCAGAGATTTCTATTTTATAACCATTGGGGTCAAGGAAATAGATAGAACGTGAAGAGTGATACTGAATAATATCGCCATCTGGCAATTTCACATTATAATGTTTTAATTTTTGTAAAACAGAGTCGAAATCATCAACAATAAAACCAACATGTGTTATTTCCAACCCTTCATTTTCAATTCCAGCACGATCAGAATATTCATGCAAGCATAGATATAATTTATTATTGTTTCCTAAAATAACCCATCGAACCATTCTTCTCAATCCAGCTTCTTTCTTTTTAAATCCAAATACGTCTTCATAAAATTGGATGCTTTCATCAAGATTAGCTACTTCCATTTGAATATGATCAAAGCGAGTTACATTAATGGGTGTTATTTCATTCATAAGATCATTTCCTTATGTTTAGGCGTTAGAAAACCTTGTTCATTCCAACGATTGATGAAATCATGAAAATAGTCTTTAGATCCTAAATCATATTTTGAGGATATCTGATAACCAGATAATCCTGCCGAAATATTTGTTTCATCCATTGCTAGAACATTTTTAAAGCTATTTATTGCTTCCTGATGATCACCAAGATATTCATGACATACACCAATCATATATTCAGTAAAAGTCACTCTCGGCAAACCTACCTGTTTTGCATTTTGGTATTGTTCCAGCGCTTTAGCATATTTATTTTTTTTAAGGTAAACTTCAGCAAGTTCTTGATAGTTAACAGACCAATGTGGATCAAATGCAACAAGCTTCGTCGCATATTCTTCGGCAGCATCCCATTGCTGACTGACATACATCATTTCTTTAATTGATGATTCTAACACTGTCTTTTTCGCTGTCTCAGCGAGCGCAGTTTCTAATTCACTTCCTGGCTCAAGAATATCCGCAAAATGCTGAGATTTAAGCATCAGAAATCGTGTCTTAGATATATCGTTTATTGCCGCAGGCACCATCGCATATGCACGATAAAATGATGAAAGTGCCAGCATGGCTTTAAATGTTTTACGTTCAGTAATCTTTTCTGCAACAGACTGCCCACATTGCCTAAACCATTCGTAAGTTTGGGAATCAATAGTTCCTGTTTTTAAATGCCAGACTATAGCCAGAGAAGCAACTTCAAGAGTATTTTCTTCAGAAATCTTTTTCTCTTCAATGAGCTGTTTTATTTTACCAAATAAATCCGTACAGTTAACCTCGGGTTCTAAACGATTACGAGTAATAAATGATGTGATTAAATAAGTAACTTTCTGTTCTGGACTAAGTTTTACAGGGTTTATCATCGACAGAATATCCTGAGCTAAGTGATATCGTGCCGTTGTGATCAGTGCTCTCGCCAAATTTAATTTTTGTATATCTGGTAAATACATTTTCATGGATAGCAACCATTGGAGAGCATTACCCGGGCCTGAACACTCATAATTAAAATTGACAACATCTATATAAGGAATATGTACTTTCTCAGCAATCTCTTTCAAAAGTGAAAATTCCATTGCTTGAGTAATCACATATCCATTCATATCAAAATTGTGGCTGGTTAAAGCTAAACAAGTTGCTCTGGACCAGATACTTTCTTTAACTTCCACTCTATTATAATACAGTGTTGCTTCTACTAAAGACTGGGATTCAGAATCCATATTATTCTCCGAATTTTTATTTTTTACAGTCTTGTAGAAACGGACGAATGTGTAAACATTCGTCCGTTCTAAACCATTAATTACAAATTTTAATTGTAATAATTAGAAACAAAACATTGCAGGATTTATAGTTAAATCAATACTTGTGTAGTTAATCATATTTAATCTCCTTTAAGTTTAATATATTTTTCAGCAAAACTATCGTCGGTGATGATAGAATATGGCTGAATTCATTTTTGATGGTAACTTTATAACTCTTAACACTAAAATATAAGAGTTAACTTAATAACAACATTCCTCTCAAATAAAGTCAATATTAAAAAACCCAGCAATCATATAATAAAAATTATTTTAACATCAATTTTAATTACTTAATAAGTCATATTCATCATGTTGTTTTATATTAATTAAAATGGATTTTTTAAATTAATCCCACACTTACATTTAATTAAGAATTAAAATTTAAAAAATAAAAACTGGACATGTAATAATAACATGACAAATTAATACAATTAGCACTACAAGAGATCAAAAGGTTTTCCTATGGTCAGAAAATCGGTAAGCTTAACCCTATCTGGTAATCTTTTATTTAAAACGGAATCCGCTATGTCCGCTCCCCTTACATGGCATGATGTCATCGGCAATGAAAAAGCACAGCCTTACTTTACTGATACATTGACGTATGTCGCTAACGAACGTAAAGCAGGTAAAACCATTTATCCGCCACAACAGGATGTTTTCAATGCATTCCGCTATACCGAACTGGCTGATGTAAAAGTGGTGATTCTGGGACAGGACCCTTATCACGGCCCGAATCAGGCGCATGGTCTGGCTTTTTCAGTACAGCCGGGTATTCCCGCGCCACCTTCACTCGTTAATATGTACAAAGAACTGGAATCTGATATTGCAGGATTTCAGCGTCCCAACCACGGCTGCCTGCTCAGTTGGGCAAAACAAGGGGTTTTATTACTGAATACAGTGTTAACTGTTGAACGGGGTAATGCTCACTCCCATGCAAATCTGGGTTGGGAGACTTTCACAGATAAGGTCATTGCAGCGATCAATGAACACCGAAGTGGTGTCATTTTCCTGCTCTGGGGTGCCCATGCTCAGAAAAAAGGCCGTATTATTGATACCCAGCGCCATCATGTTCTGAAAGCACCACATCCTTCTCCTTTATCAGCACATCGCGGTTTTCTGGGTTGTAAGCACTTTTCACAGGCTAACCAGCTACTTGAAGCTCAAGGTTTAGCATCAATTGACTGGAACCCGGTACTTCCTGAATAGTTATTTTATAGCTGCAAAAATGCCGCCTAAAACGGCGGCATTAAATAACGTAAACGGTATTTCTTATTTAGAAACAGCAACCATTGCAGGACGCAACAGACGCCCATTCAGAGTATAACCTTTCTGCATAACCAACATTACATGGTTTGGTTCATGCTGATCAGACTCCATCATAGTCATCGCCTGATGCACTTCGGGATTGAAAGGAACATTGATATCACCAACAACTTCAATACCGAATTTACCTACGGCATCAATAAATGATTTCAGTGTTAACTCAATACCCTCAATCATTGGAACCAAAGTCTCATTAGCCCGATCAGCCGCTTCCAAAGCACGTTCCAGATTATCAATTACTGGCAGAAGCTCATTAGAAAATCTTTCCAGTGCAAATTTATGTGCTTTTTCCACATCCTGCTCAGCGCGACGACGAATGTTGTCTACTTCAGCACGAGCACGCAGAATCGCATCACGTTCACGAGACTGAGCCTGTTTCAGCTCTTCTTCCAACTCGGCAACACGCGGGTCAACAATGCTTTCAGTCTCTGGCGCGTCTGCCTTTTCTGCATCCATTTGTTGCTCAAATACATTTTCTGTATTTTCTGAGACTTGCTCGTCAGGTACTTTTTGGTCTTTACTACTCATGAATATCTCCGCGTATTTTGTATTATATTCGCCACTCTCGCTTATTATGGGGATCAAAACGAGGGATTCAAGGGAACACATCATATTGTGAGGGCAAAACCATATGCTGCAGGAAATAACAGCAATGAATAATGAATTCAAATGCATCGGTATTGTCGGGCGTCCACGTCACCCTGAAGCACTAGCCACTCATGAAATGCTTTATCACTGGCTGGTCTCTAAAGGTTATTGCGTCATTGTGGACAGACAAGTTGCAAAAGATATTAATTTAAAAGACGCTCAGACCGGAGGGTTAACTGAAATCGGCAAAACTGCCGATTTAGTGATTGTCGTTGGTGGTGACGGTAATATGCTGGGAGCCGCCAGAGTACTATCCCGTTATGATATTAAAGTTATTGGCATTAACCGTGGTAATTTAGGCTTTCTGACGGATTTAGATCCAGATAACGCTCTGCAACAGCTTTCTGAGGTTCTCAATGGAGAATATCGGGATGAAAAACGATTTCTACTGGAAGCGCAAGTCACAAAAAAAGGCCAGAAACCACGGCATAGTACAGCACTGAATGAAGTTGTCCTACATCCGGGCAAAGTTGCCCATATGATCGATTTTGAGGTCTATATTGATGAACGTTTTGCCTTTTCGCAGCGTTCGGATGGCCTCATTATAGCAACACCGACCGGCTCAACTGCCTACTCTCTGTCAGCCGGTGGGCCAATACTAACGCCGAATCTGGATGCTATTGTGTTAGTACCGATGTTTCCACATACACTCTCTGCCCGTCCTCTGGTGGTCAGCAGCGAAAGTAGCATTCGTCTAAAGTTTTCCCAAAACAGCAATGATTACGAAGTGAGTTGTGACAGCCAGATTGTATTACCGATTCAGGATGGTGAAGAAGTTATCATTAAGCGTAGTGAATATAACCTGCACTTAATTCATCCGAAAGATTACAATTATTTCAATACACTGAGTACCAAGTTAGGCTGGTCAAAAAAAATGTTCTAAAAAAGATGCCTTCCTACTTTACTGTATAAAAAACCAGTTTATACTGTGCAAAAGAACAGACATGTTTTTATGCACAGGAACATGGACTTATATACAGAAACATAGTTTTAAGTATAGGAAAAGGTAGGAGGAGCACGATGTTAGCTCAATTGACCATCAGTAATTTTGCCATTGTTCGCGAACTTGAAATTGATTTTCGTCCAGGAATGACAACCATCACCGGAGAAACCGGAGCGGGTAAATCAATCGCAATTGATGCGCTCGGTTTATGTCTCGGTAATCGCGGAGAAGCGAATATGGTTCGAGCTGGTGCTCCCCGTACTGATATCTGTGCCCGGTTTTCGCTGGCAGATACACCTTCTGCCCGTAAATGGCTTGAAACTCACCAGCTTGATGGCAGTTTTGATGATGATCATGAGTGCCTGCTACGGCGTACTATTACCGCAGACGGGCGCTCCCGTGGTTTTATCAATGGTACTGCCGTTCCCCTTTCTCAACTGCGTGAATTAGGTTCACATCTGATTCAGATCCATGGTCAACATGCCCATCAGCTGCTTTTAGAAAACCGCCATCAAAGGCATTTGCTGGATACTTATGCCGGTGAATTCACACTCAAAAATGAAATGAAGCAAGCATATCAGCAATGGAGGCAAAGCTGTCAGGCTCTTGCCCAATTCCAGCAACAGGCTCTTGAGCGCCGTTCACGACAACAGCTACTGGAATACCATCTGAAAGAACTGAATGAGCTGGCACCTCAATCCGGTGAATATCAGGAGCAGGATAGCGAATATAAACGTCTGGCAAACTGCGGTCAGTTTTTGTCTGGCAGTCAGGATATCCTCCAGATTTTAAGTGACAATGATGAACAAAATATCGTTAGCCTGCTGAGTTACGCACGGAACGAACTCACTGAACTTGCCAACATGGATCATAAACTCAGCGGGTTACTGAATATGCTGGAAGAAGCCTCTATCCAAATCAGTGAAGTGAGTGATGAGCTACGTCACTATAGTGACCAACTGGAATTAGACCCTAACCGCTTGTTTGAGCTGGAACAAAAAATCTCACAGCAAATCAGTATCGCACGTAAACACTACGTTTCCCCCGAGGAGTTACCCGCCTTACATCAGCAACTGTTGGAAGAACAGCACCAGCTTTCGCAGCAGGAAGATGATTGTGCTCACCTTAGTGAACTTGTCAGCGTACACTACCAACAAGCGCTCAGTGTTGCTGAGAAGCTCCACCAGATTCGCCAGCAATACGCTATCGAATTAAGTCAGCTTATCACCAACAGCATGCATCAACTTTCCATGCCTCACGGTCGATTCACTATTGATGTGATTTTCGAGCCTGAGCATTTAAATCTTGATGGTGCCAGCAAGGTAGAATTTAATGTTACAACTAACCCCGGGCAGCCTCACCAATCACTGGCTAAAGTCGCTTCAGGTGGTGAACTTTCCCGCATTGCTCTTGCGATTCAGGTGATTACTGCTAAAAAAATGGAAACACCAGCACTAATCTTTGATGAAGTTGATGTTGGTATCAGTGGCCCGACAGCAATGATAGTAGGTCGACTTCTCCGGGAATTGGGCGAATCAACTCAGGTTATGTGTGTTACTCATTTACCTCAGGTTGCAGGATGTGGGCATCAGCATTTTTACGTCAGTAAACAGACTGATGGAGAGGAAACAGAAACCCAAATGCAGCTTTTAGATAAAAAATCTCGGTTGCAGGAGCTTGCCCGGCTTCTTGCAGGCAGTGAAGTGACAAAAAACACGCTGGCTAATGCGAAGGAACTCTTAGCGGCATAACTTGTTATACGCAATGGATTTCAAATTGCATTGCGGCGGCAAGGGAGTAAACCCCTGAGAGCATAGACAACTATGTGACCGGGGTGAGCGAACGCAGCCAACAAAAAGACAACTTGAAAGACGAAGTGTATACAACTTTTTTGTATACTTGAAGTCATATATCTTACCGATTTCAAAATTAAAGCTATAGGCAAATAGCATAGAGGTTTTCAAACTCTATAATGTTTATTATCATCGACAGCCTAACTCCTAAAGGAATGTGATTACTATGCGCTGTAAATTGTTGACTGCCGCAACTCTATCTTTAGTTATGCTGACTGCGGGTTGCTCTATGTTTGAGCGAGTTATTTATCGTCCTGATATTAATCAAGGGAATTACCTGACACCGGATGCAGTATCAAAAATCCATAAAGGGATGACTCAACAGCAGGTTACTTACACTTTAGGAACACCTATGCTGACAGATCCGTTTGGTAGCCAGACATGGTATTACATATTCCGTCAGCAGCCCGGGCACGAGAAAGTAAAACAAGAAACATTAACACTCACTTTTGATAGTAATGGCGTTTTAACCGATATCAAAAATGAGACATCTTTGCCTAAAAATGGGTAAGGTTCGGGATTTTATTTACTCGCCAGTGAATTAATTTCTGGCGAGTAAATATCAAACAGATATCTACTGAGTACTATTTTTTGCACGTTCTGCACGTTTACGACGCATTTCTTTCGGATCAGCAATAAGAGGGCGGTAAATTTCAACACGATCCCCCTCTTCCAAAATATCTGCCAATTTAGCCGGGCGGCTATAAATGCCAATTTTATTCTTAGTCAAATCAATGTCGCCACGTAACTCTAGAAGCCCCGATGCCATAATTGCCTGTTCGACAGTGGCTCCCTGTGGCAATTTCACATTACGCAGATATTGCCGTTCTGGTAAAGCATAAATGACTTCAATATTAATTTCAGACACTATAAACCTCTCGCGCACGTTGGGTAAAAGCATGAACCATATTACCGGCCAGTTCCTTAAATACTTTACCAAAAGCGAGCTCAATCAACTTATTAGTGAATTCAAAATCGAGATGTAATTCAACCTTACAGGCATCTTCGCTAAGTGGAATGAAGTGCCATCCCCCCATGAGTTTGCGGAAGGGGCCATCAACCAACTGCATACTGATGCTTTGGTTGTCAGATAACGTATTCCGCGTTATAAACGTCTTACTGATCCCTGCCTTGGAGACATCAACAGAAGCCGTCATTTCGTTACCATTACTGCTTATAACGCGGCTGCCGACACATCCCGGCAAAAAATCCGGGTAAGATTTCACATCATTGACCAATTTATACATTTGTTCCACGCTGTACGGAACTAACGCAGAGCGATTAATCTGTGGCATATCATTTCCTGTAAAACATAACAGCGCCGAATAATATCACTTTAATGTGGTTAAATAAAAACCCGATGACCTTTAGCGCAATAAATGTGCAGTTATCACTAAATATCATGCAGAAGAGATTTCTTTCATTAGCGCTTACAGTATAATACAACGCATTATGACAAAGAAAAAAGCACACAAACCCGGTTCGGCAACAATTGCCATGAATAAGCGAGCTCGCCACGAATACTTCATTGAAGAAGAATTCGAAGCTGGCTTATCGCTACAAGGTTGGGAAGTCAAATCACTGCGCGCTGGCAAGGCAAACATCAGTGATAGTTACGTTTTGCTTAAAAATGGTGATGCTTATCTTTTTGGTGCCACAATCACACCATTAAATGTCGCCTCTTCCCATGTGGTCTGTGATCCTACACGGTCACGTAAACTGTTACTTAACAAACGCGAACTTGATTCCCTATACGGCCGGATCAATCGTGAAGGTTATACTATCGTCGCCCTTTCCCTATATTGGAAAAATGCGTGGTGTAAAATCAAAATCGGCGTTGCCAAAGGTAAAAAAGAGCACGATAAACGTTCAGATATTAAAGAACGTGAGTGGAAATTAGACAAAGCGCGAATTATGAAGAATGCAGGGCGTTAACCACTAGCATTATTGCTCAATATTCTGATATACTTGCGTTTAACATACTTGGGGCTGATTCTGGATTCGACGGGATTCGCGAAACCCAAGGTGCATGCCGAGGGGCGGTTGGCCTCGTAAAAAGCCGCAAAACAATAGTCGCAAACGACGAAAACTACGCACTGGCAGCTTAATAACCTGCGCAGAGCCCTCTCTCCCTAGCCTCCGCTCTTAGGACGGGGATCAAGAGAGGTCAAACCTAAAAGAGATCGCGTGGATGCCTTGCCTGGGGTTGAAGCGTTAAACCTAATCAGGCTAGTTTGTTAGTGGCGTGTCTGTCCGCAGCTGGCAAGCGAATGTAAAGATTAGACTAAGCATGTAGTACCGAGGATGTAGGAATTTCGGACGCGGGTTCAACTCCCGCCAGCTCCACCAAATTTGGTAGGACAGTGTTAGGACAACAACTTGAAAAACAGGCAGTTAGCAAAGTTGGTAGGTCACTGTCATGACAGTAAAAGGACTTCAAAGTGCACGTGAAATGCACGTGAAGTTAAATCTAAGGCACCTCAGATTCCCCTCTGAGGTGTTTTTATTATGGCTTTAGCCAGTTTAAGTCGCGTTAGCGTCTTAAACATAAAACCACCCGCTTTGCGGGTGGAGTTCAAAGGTTATACCAAGAAAAACACCTTTCCGTTACGATATAGATGTTCAAGCTAATATTCGTAATTCAAATAAGGAAAGGTGTTTATGGGCATTAAAGCACAAAGCTCAGCGCATACAAAGTGGCTGTGTAAATACCATATCGTCTTTTCGCCGAAATATAGACGGAAAGTGATTTGTAACAAAATCATTTCCATTTGTAAGAAAGAGTAACAAAAAAACAGGCTGTTTTACCTGTTTAGAGTCTAATTTTTCCTTCTGAATCATGCGCACCAAATTTTATATTGAAGAACGGTCATCGTTATTTTTTTCAAAAAATTCACCACTAAATTTCCTCTCTGAACTGGCTCACTTCTGTACGCATAAGCAGCATATTGAAATATTCAAATTTTTTGATTGCATTTAACTGAGTGCGACAAATATTTTGCATACTCACTCCACTGAGTAACAAGAGAAATAATTGCGGTTGAGTAATCACTCCATTTGAAACGGAAGGATTAAGCCAAAGTGAGGATGAATGGAAGAATCAATGGGTTAAAAGGTGAGATTTCTTACCTTTACGTAACTTATTCATCTTTTTTTGTTGTCAAACAAAATGGCAGTTTAAATTATAACCGAATGCATAATATAGAAAAATCATTATTGTCTGCCCTATAAGCACGCAAAATCTTGTCCATTTATGTTCTGAATTGGATATCTTTCCTCTACAATACGACCATTTAAAAATATTACGCAATGGTAATGATAATCAGAATTATCTTTTATTACCATAAAGCATCTTTCCAAGACGTTCTTAGTATATGCCTCCCCTCTACTATTATGGCGATTCCATATAATTTCCTCATCGCAGGTAGTAAATATCCAACCCTCGTATGACATTACATACACATTCCCTAGGTGGATAGATAATTTCGAGGCAAAAGAAGTTATTCTAGGCTTACTCGTTACCCCCATTAGAGGTTGCATGTATTTGTTAGAATTTGAATTAGCTGACTTGCAGGCCGCAAGGCGAACGCTATGTAAGGTTTTAATATCAGTCCATCCTTGAATAAGATGAAAAAGTTGCATAGGACTACAAGTCATTCTATTTATTGCAATCCATGGTCTTCCATCGTAAAAACCAAGACCATGACATGAAATGGTAAGCTGATTTTTACCTGACACTTCCCCGTGGGGCTCTTCAAAAATAAAAGAGTCTGGGAATACTTCGATTAGTCTCATAATTGCATCTCCTCACATCAGGAGTATCTTGAGGTAACGACTTAACCCTACTCTTCCTATGCTATTGTGTAAACCTTATTCTAGCTTGAGTCTTTTGCCACCTTCTGCTTCACATTCCACACCGAATCCACCGGCATCTGGACATCTAAGCAATAGACTCACTCCGGCTGTTCAGGCCAGACGATATCGGGGGCAGCAGAACAATCCACCCGATTGAGCAGGACACGATATTTTTTCCATTTGAGCAGTGCGGCTTTCTCTTCCTTCGTCGCCATGTCGAGGTCAACGGCGTCTTGCCAGATATCGATTCTTTCTTTGGCGGTGTTAATGAGATAACGCTTCTTACTTTCCGCTTCTTGCTGTAATTCTGCCTGTGTCGGCGGGGGGATATCTCCCCATGTAGGTAAGCCATCAGGTCCTGCAACGCGCCGTTTTCCTTTGGGCGGTGTCTGACCGGCGTATTCAATAAAAACAGCCTCGCTCACCTCAATACCATCGTCCGGCCATGAGCCCGCATCAAGGTAACTCTGTTTCATGACGACCGGATGGAACGCGTTTATTTTTGCACTGTAAACATACATCATTAATACCCCACTGCGAGCCAATATGCCCACGGTTCACCTGAAGTGGTGGTTGTGTAAACAAACCCTGAATTACTGACTCTATATGCGACAATATTAGCGCTAGAACCACCACTCGCATTTCCCAGTGTTAATTGTACGTTAAAACACAGGTTCGGATATCTAACAGGGAAAGCAACCCGGGTTTCATCACTGTCTCTGGTCACTAGGTATAGCAGAACCAACATAATATGACATAGCATCTGAATTCAAATGACAAGGTATCACTACTGCTTATGATGTATTTAAACTGCGTCAAGTTATGCTGATTTAGCTATAGTATCGTCATGAATAATTTTGTGCAATAATGATGCCCCATTATTCCATTACAAAAGTCGATTAATCATGAGTACACCCGCACACCGCCGCCACGATATTTCAGATCGCGCTTGG
>NZ_JBBMXG010000023.1:0-67300 GCF_037996705.1 Xenorhabdus bharatensis
TTGGGTTTCCAATAGGTTTTCATTTTTTATTTTCTATTATGTCAGCGTGTATTTCAGATACACCTAGACCATATAAAGGCCCTGTTGTTAGTGTTTTAGTTTGGATTTTTTTAGGCGCTTTAATTCTTAGTTTTCCCGTTTCTTTATATGTCGATAATAAATTAAAAAGTATTGGTTATGTTACGTGTGATAAAAAATCTTTATTTGCACCAAATGAATATGTTAAAAACATAGTGTTATGTCAAGAAAAATAATATTATGTCACTAAGCATATATTACATTATATGCTTAGTTTTTTCTTATAACACTCTGTCTTCCCATATACTATAGGCAGAGGTTCCGGCTGTTATATGATTCCATGAGATTGATTTGTAATTTAGGACAACTCTTTCATATGGCATTGCATCAAAATCATTTATAGAATTCGGGTAGGTACAAGAAACGTCAGCAATTGTGGCTTCTGTAATCTTAACTTCATAAAAAAGCTCTAAATGCCCTAATTGACCTGTCCTGTAAAAAATAAATTTACCATCTAGTGATTCGTTAGAATCTATTGCCATAGCCAATAATGGAGATGATTTATCGATGGGTTTGATAAACTGTATGGGTTGATGGCTGACATTTTGTTGACGTGATATTGAATGATCTAAGCTGAGTATCTGTATCTTATCTTCGTGTCCGTGTTGATACCTATTCCCTATTGATTCTGGGGTTGAGCATCCAGCAGATATGAGACCTTGCTTCTTACCATTTAAAGTTAAATAAATCATATATGACATAAAATCACCTTCCTAGTTCTTTTAAATCTTAAAAAGATAAAATAACATACAAATTTAAGTAACCATACTAATTCAAAGCAAAAAATAAGCATTAAAAATACTTTTTGTTATCTTAATTTCAATAAACAATTTTTCTCTTTTATTCATACTAAAGAAGCACTGAGCTGGATGCGCAGTTGGGGATGAGGATATTGCTCGGTTATCCCCACTGGGGCAGGGGCATATCAATATGCTGGGACATTATACATTCACGTTACCAGAGAATATTTTGAAGGGAGAGCTAAGGCTATTAAATTTCAATTTAAACAACGAATTATCTCCTTAGCGTGGTTTTTAACACAATTGGCCCTCAAACTCCATATTTGCCCCCTCCTGCCTGTTAAGCTGTGAGCGTAGCGAACCCATAGCACGGAACATACATGTACTTGATAGTATAGCGTCTTAGATGATGATTTGACTGTTTTGTTTTTTAGATAAAAGAGTTGTAGGATGTTGTTGTATTATTCTTTTTTCTGAGTGGCGCGGCGTTAGCCGCTGCAAGCGAAGTCCTTTTCTTCTTTTTTCTTTTTGTTTCCTTTTGCGTCAATTGTTACTGTTTTTCCTTTGAACGTAGTGAAAAGGACTAACATCTTGCGTTGTGGCCTTTATTTAGAGGCCCAACGCGATGCTATTCCTTATTTATAAGGCTTTTTTGTTCAGAAATAACTTTCGAAATTAATTATATTCACAGGTCATTGTTCGAAATTAAATGAGGATTTATTATCCAATCGGCGAGTGTTAAGACAGATGATCTCTTTTAAGAGAAAAAAAATGACATAATCGTTGGAAACGCCCATGCTTCATTTGAACAAAAAACAATCCACTTGCGAGTAAAGTCAACGGAAAAACCGCGCCTGTGCACGGTTTCATTGATATGACGATTAAACCATCGATTAGGTGAGTATGACCCCTTCCTGTTCAAGCAAGAGACGATAAAACTGGTCTGAATTTTCCGCTAAATGCGGATGGTGTGCCTTTAACTTGTTCCGGGCAATATAAACCGCCGCTGGTGTTGTTGTATATTGCCACTGAACATACAAATCCCAGTATGAACGAGAGGTTTTATTTTTTTTCTGCAAGCGTGAGAGCGCCCGCTGAGTACCATTCAGTTCCGCTTCCAGATTCTCTGATTTAGGCTTATCCAAACCGTCAATTGTCTCTTCAATATGTTTGATGGCTTTCGCTTTTTCTTCCAGTAAATCAGGTGCAACAACAGAGCGTTTTATGTTTTTCAGTAGCTTACACAAGGCGTGTTTATTTCTGATATCAATTCCCAATCTTTCCATGCGTAATAAATGGCGCTGGTATTTTTTATTCAGATTTTCAAGCTGACCACTGTCAACGGCCCAGTTCTGAAAAGCGATCAGACTTTGCCGGATTTCCTCACGAGGAATGCCTTTAGAGATGAAAAAATCCGGTGTCAGCCAGATACGTACTGGTTTATTTTGTCCAGCGTCACGATCTTTATCCCGATGAACCACAAGATGCTTCATTTGTTCAAAGACAGAGAGTGCGTGTAAGGCAATATCATATGCTTTACGACCATTCTCATATTGATGCAGTACTCCCATTGTACTGGCAATAAATTCAAAGGGCACCATCACTTCAAACAGGTAATCATGGCCCGGAAAAAAATCGGCATGAGCGACTAATGCCAGTGCGAGCGACGTCATTGCTTCACGGCTTTCCGTACGGGCACGCACACGCATCGGCTTACGGGTATAATGGATATTATTTCGTTCAGAGTAGGGTATGTATCCCTTTTGTCGCAGGGTGATTAGGTCACTATCTCGCCACCAGTCGTGGCTTTTCAACGTACGAGCAAGACGCGCAGGCGTTCCCCTCGGAACCTGAATGTTTTGATTCGGTATATTACGCCGGTGGATTTTGGACTGCCCTTTTCTCAGGGCATTGGACTCACCACGCCGAGTACGAATAGGGTAATCAGAAGTTGATAGGGTGTGTTGAACTTTATACACAACCCCTGCACTTATGGCGGGGATCAAAAAGTTGCAATAGAAGTCTCATCGTTCTATACTCCTACACAGAAACCACAAACGATTTCTGCTCTATGATACCCCGTAATTCTGCTTCCTCCGCCAAGATGACTCAGATTATGGGGTTTCTGCTTTTTAGCCGCCAGTGAATTTCGCGTACTGACGGTATCTTAGTCACCTTTCGGCGTGACTGACCAGAAATTCTGATTTAAAAACACACATTAATGTCTATTAACTTTAGCACTCTAACGCTCAAGGATCAATTTATCCTCATGAGGGGGTACCAATTTTATAAACTTTGTGACATCTACGCATTATCTCTGTTTTTAAACGCATTCAGTACCCGATAAATGGTTGCTTCACCGAGTTTAAAATCCTTTGCTAACGTCCCTATTGTTACCCCCGATTGACGACGCTGATAAATGTCGTTTCGCATGGTATCATTTAATTTTGCGGGACGCCCGAATTTAACACCTTTTTCTATCGCTTTGGCAATCCCTTCTGCCTGACGTTCGCTGCGTAAGTCATTTTCAAACTCCGCAATAGATGCCAACATATTGAACATCAAACGACCTGCCGATGTTCGGGTATCAATATTTTGATCCAGAACAACGAGGTCAATATCTTCTTCCTGAAAGCGAGTTGCGATTTGCGACAAGTGCGTTACGGAACGAGCGAGACGGTCTAGTTTTGTTACAACCAACGTATCCCCGTCACGTAAATAATTCATACATGCTTGGAACTGTGGTCGATGCGCTGTCCGACCACTCCGTTTTTCCTGATAAATCCGTTTGCAGTCAGCCTGATTTAATTTTTCAAGTTGAATATCCAGACTTTGGCCTGTTGAGCTGACCCGTGCGTACCCGATCTTTGCCATATTTATCATCGCTCTAAAGACATTTGATTATTTATCATAGTCTTTTTGCGACCATATTTCATGCACTACCAAAAATATTTAGTACTTTTTGATAGAGTATTGAACATCAAGTAATACATTAAAAATTCCGAATCTCTTCTCATAGCGTGATCAAGAAAGACACTCATTTACTCATTCACTCATTTACTCATTGATTCAACAAAAGCAGGAAATGTTCTAGTGAATAAAAATGTTGAGTAACGTCGATTATTTCTGGAATTTTAATTTAATGTGTTTTCCCTGGTTAAGCAAAAATAGAAATGTTTGAAAATAAACGAGATAAGATTATGATAATTTTAAAAATATGTTTCCCTACATATGTGTTAATGTTAAGTATTATTACTCAGTCTAACAGAGTAAAAATTACTCATATTACGTATAAGAAATATATTTATGGGGGCATCTGTGAGATCCTCTACAAAATAGCTCATTAAAGATGATGCAGTTTATATTGCAGTCAAAATGATTATAAAAAACACTTATGCTATGTTTATCAATTCTGGGAATAAAGTTGACTATCATAACCGCAATATTGGAGAAAAATGACATATAACACTTTATAGTTAATAGAGGGATTGGACAGGTGAATTATTAGAGAATAAAGTTCACGATGTCCAAATAAATTGATTTATTCAGGAAGAAATTTTCTGTATTTATTAAAATACAGTATATCAATTTGCCATTCATGAAAATGTAAAATTAATTTTTCTTATACCCTGAGTCTTATCCTTTTCATGATCGGATATATTTTTTGGATATATGTAAATGGCTATTTTTCTAACGTGAAAGACATTGACCCCCTGAAAAAACTTTCGGGTATATAGTTAGCTATGTTATTTTCATAACAATAATCAACTAAATCCCTCTTACATTTTATCCCTGTTTTTTGATATATATTTTGAATATGATTGGCGATTGTTCTTTGGGATAAAAATAACCTTTCAGCAATTTCTTTAGTCGGAAGCCCCTGTAGAATATAAAACACTATTTCCCACTCTCTTTTACTAAAAAATTCTGAGGGTGGTGTAAAAACTAATGAGGTTTGCACATTTATTTTGTCTAGCCTTTCGAGTGTTATCGTATCTACAGGTCTGCCATGAAAGATAGTTCCTCGGCATACCCCATTTTCATCCATTAATGGATACTTATCACAATACCACGGCTGAAGGTAGGGAAGGTTGTCAAAAGCATGAATTTCAATAGAGGTCACTCTATCTTCTAATGCTTCAACTCGCCTGTCCTGTCTTTGAAATTCATCCTGAAAATTTGACGTGCATGACGGAATTTCACCATCAAAACGACCTTCTATATTATATCCTTTAGGTAGACAAAGTAATTCATTGTGTTTTTTATTGGCATAGATAAACCGTGAAGTGTGGTCTTTCGCACCCCAGGCATCATTACTCTTCTCCCAAAATTTAATTAACGGCATAATTAAACTTTCTATTGATCTATTCATACGTTACCTTTTGCATGTCTTCCTGATTAACAATTTATTCTCAAGTTTATAATTTATATTAGAAACAATATTCCCCCTCTTTGTAGCTTTACGTTATCAGATTAAATGTTTAATTGAAAACACTCAATATTAAAAATAAATAAGAGGTAACAGATTAATTATGTAATTTTTTAATCTGAATGAGGTGTAATTTTTGATGACTAACAATTCGATTATAGGATAAAGAGGAAATGGTTATCGCAGTTCACTTTGACACTCTTGGAAGGTGATGGAATGTCAATTCACAACATAATGAAGACCTTCAAGGATAATCCCTCCCCATAAGATACCGCGCCAAAAGGCACAACACGGACAGGTATAGGCAGAGCCAACGAAGAACGAATACACATATCCGAGTGGGGAATGCCATCCACATAAAACGCGTTTCAGCAAAGGAATTTTAGTGTTCATTAACGATATCCTGCAGTTCAATCAATGCCTTGCCATAAATAAGACTGCTCTCGTCATCATACTGACGCATCAATTCCTGATAATGCGCAATCGCCGCTTCATCACCGTCATAAAAGGCTTTGTCCAATGCGCCATTAAGTTGTGATCGTGTCAGGCCCTCAACGCGCAGATTACGCATTGCCTTTGCCCGCTGGTTTTCAATCTTAGCAACCGGATCGTTTTTCATCAGGACATTATATGAACCCTCATCATTCAGATTGTTAAGACGACCTGCCGCAGTAGCCTGAGTAATTAACTCACGATATTTTTGTGTGACAGCATAGTTATTCGTTTTGTACCGATAAGCACTCGTCGCCGTCTGCAGGATAGCATTATCTCCCCATCCAACAGGCCGAAGGGGAGGCGTCGTGGTATTACGTACCATGTTATAAATACCACCGAACAAAGATGAGAGCAGCGCATCCGTTCTGGCCGGGGAAATATCGACCATACCATTCGATTTTTCATAGAAGAAACGAGTCATGTCTTTAAGAAACTCCGGTGTGGTCGTCTTGCCACGTTCAACGTTTGCCGGAGTCGTGATCTGTTTGCCGCTCCAGTCTACCGGATACTTATTATCGACTTCTTGCCCGAACTCGTTCACACCCATTCCTATCGTGATAAGCGGCTGGGCGGCTGTCGGTAGCATCATTCGCGTGACAGTGTAACTATCTACATCACCGGCAGGCTGAACGGGCACAAAGGTTTCTGCTGCAGAACGAAGGAGTGACCCAACGGCTTCTCCCATGTCTATTTTTCCGTGTCCTAACAAAACGAGGTTCTGTATCGAGAGCATAAAAGGACGTACTTCATAAGGCATTTCACCACAGATATCCCCGAAACAGATAGACTTCTTGCGCGACTGACTACGGGCGAACTTTGAGCCGCCATCCGTATCTTCATCATCGGGATCATCAAGCGCCGATTGTGTGGCAGCGGCAGCCAGAATGCCTAATCCCATGAGACCGAAGCGACCCACTTGTGTAGACATAATACTGGATATTAACGGCAACGATTGCATTCCTGCATTCCAGAAAGCAAAAAATGCGGGTAAGATTTTACCTGAACCGTGTCGGGTAAAGTTACCCGCCAGATCACGGGAACCTTTGGCCGCTTGTGTAATCAAGTCCTGGTTATTTGCAGCCCACTCATCCAGTTCTTTCTGTGTCATGTTCCGAAGATCACGACCAGACTTATATTCCAGAAAATTTAAAAACGCAGAATAACGAAAGACTTCATCACTGGCATGAACAGCACGAATAAAACGATAGTGCATATTTACGGCTGCACTTCCTAATCCCGGAATGCCTTGTTGTTGGAGAATATCTATGGGGTTAGTTGCCGTCTCCGCATTGAGACGTCGGCTAACTGCATCCAAACCATAATAAGCTCCTGCATTATTGCCAGCACCGACCTTTGCAAAGAGCTTTCGCATTGGGTTATCGGTTTTCATGGTGACGCGATCCCGCATAATTTCAGGTAACAGCCGAACAACATCGACAAGTGATTTTGTTGCGAGAGTATAATGGTCACTGGCAGACATATTTCGGTCAAAGGCCCCGGAGAAATTCAGCAACGTTAGCACCGTGTTCCATACCGGTGTTTTTAATAAAAACGATGGACTATAGGTTGTCATATTAGATGCTATGTAACCTGTTATGGTACGAAGCATTGTCAATAAAGGTGCCATCTCCGGTTTCTGAATTGCCCGCAGCAAATCTTTCCCAAAGCGGGTTTGGGTATCGACGACAATTTTGGCTTTCTTGTCACCTAAAAATACCCACACGCCATTTTTATCATTCCATTTCTGGTTTGCTACCGCAATCACATTACCCGCATCATCACGTTCCAGCTTATGGGTTTCCAGTTTAAACAGATCGGCCATACCAAGACTGTTCACCATTTCGTAGAGTGCACGCAAAGCGTTATTACGAGCAACATTGGCATAACGAATTTGCATTTGATGCAGCATATTCGCCACCGGATCGGCGGCTTTGGTATAACGTCCCTGAAAGGCTTTATGGATTGACGGTCGTTTTTCACCAACAGATAGCAACGGCACATAATTATAGGCTTGTTTCATACGATAATAACTTTCCGTCGAAATCAATCCCGATTTACGTTCCTCATCCAGTAGCATCTGATTAATATCCCGCATGGGTTTAAGAATGGACTCGATTTGTGCCTGTTTGTCTTCGGGCAACGTGGACAGAAATTCATACGCGCCTTCAAGCCCTGAATATGTTTTCCCTTTATTATCTGTCCAATGAAATGCCGTGGGGTTTTCATGAATACGGGTAGGCACCCCCATTAAGACCAGTTCCTTTTTTATCTGATCCATTTCAATGGCTCGTTGTGCATAAGCATAGTCATGGAAAACGTTATACGGAATGCCAATAGCTCGCAGACCATCAATGATACTTTGCTCAATTGTATTCAGTTCGGCACCTGGACGGCCTGTCACCGCACGAGCACGGGCCATTCCCTCAGTC
Organism: Xenorhabdus bharatensis; assembly: GCF_037996705.1. Lineage (NCBI taxonomy): Bacteria > Pseudomonadati > Pseudomonadota > Gammaproteobacteria > Enterobacterales > Morganellaceae > Xenorhabdus > Xenorhabdus bharatensis. The sequence goes on from NZ_JBBMXG010000023.1 coordinate 8,172, forward strand.
AGTTTTTCATACAAATTAAGCGGCTTTCCATCGGTTCCCCGGTATCCGAGTCTGTCTGCGATTCTATCTATTGCTTTCGTCGGACTGAAAACATCTACGTTGGTCGCCCAAAAATGACTCCACAGACTGGACAGCTGGGTAGTGACTTCTTTGGCTATGGTTTGCGCCGTTTCACTACGTTTGCCGATAGAGTCCAGAACCTTATCGCTCATATCTACAAACGCTTGACCATAGAGATCCGACTGACGAATTTCCCCCACAAGCGGCGCGGTAGGATTTTCACTGATGTCGCCTAACCGTGCACCATAATTATCCGCCGCCCATTCTGACGCTTCATTCGCAGTATCAACAATGTGCTCACGAAACGGCACATTTTCACCGTCAATTGTGACCTTATAGCGCCCACTGGGTAACATATCGATACGCCCTATGTATTGCCAGTCTCCCGAATTTTCGAGCGGTATCCGCAAAATACCCGAATTAAAGTTCTTACTGCCCGCAATACCAAAATTTTTAAATTCGCCGGCAAGTTGTCCCGATACAGGCATAATATCGGCCCCAACAATCAAACGGGTGAGACCAATAATATCGGACAGATTATCGAATTCTTTGGGTTTCAAACCTAAAAACCGGCGTACGGCATCAACCAATGAACCAAAGGCTTTGCGAAATTTCGGAATGGCGTGTGTGGCAAGTGGATTAGTTCGCAAATAAGCCTGCAGTTGGGGATTGGAAAAGGCTTCGGAAATAAACTCATCAATCGATCTTTGTGCATACTGCAGACCATCGGGTAAATTCCGTTTCTTCGCAAATTCACTGTACATCATGATGAGGTTCGAACGCGCTTTCACTTGCTCAGCACTGAGTTCGAGTATGCGCTTTTCATCATTGAAGACCTGATAGAGTGCATGGTGGGTCGCTTCGTGGATCAGATAATAAGGTTGGTCAGCAACCTTATCCCGAATGTAGATAGTCGCATTAACAGGATCATAGGTCGCGTTGACTTCCGCATTACGGACAACAATAGGTTCTGCTGTCAGTTCAATATTCACCGGATACGTTTTGCGTGTGGCTTTCAGCATATTCATCAGCTGCTGTACAATCGGGCTAGTATGCCCGTTGATTTTGACTGCTTCCAGTGCGCCGAGAATATCGCCCATTTTCAGTCGAGTCAGCATGTCAATATTCGGCTGACTTAAGTATGACCCGACTTTAATCTCCCCCGCCGGTAAAGATCTCCCCAATGCTTCGGCCTTAAGCACCTTTTCTGCCAGACGCATTCCGGCCTGATAGGCTTTCGGGTGCACTGTTTCATAGGCCGCTAAGATATCATTGAGAATAGCCCGATTACGATACAGTATACCCGAAGTCATCCCCTCGGCTTTCGCCTTGCGTTCGGCCAACAAAGCTACCATACCGGTGGCATCATTCACAGCTGGCAACGCCAGTCGTGTATCACGGTCATTGACCAATGCCCCCACATTTAACGGATCACGTGCATCAGGATACTTACGCAAGGTTTCCGCAAAAAGCTGTACACGTTGAGATAAGGCAGTCGTCGCTGTATGCGTTGCATCGGGACGCGCCGATGATATTAAGGAATTTTTCCTTCGTTCCTGACGAATGAGATTATTGGCAGCAGCGACAGATTGTTCCTCTGCAAGTCCACGCATGATTTGGCGTTTGCGTTGGTTTAACCGTATTTTCGGTGTCTGCGCGAACATTTCATCCGTATTAATGAGTGCGTCTTCCTCACGTCGTAGACGTGCTTCTGTCCGGCGCAGATGATTGTAACTCTGGCTTTCACGTGGCCCTAAATTTTCCGGCGTTCGCATGGCCTCTAGATGCGCGAATACCTCGTCTTGCCTGTCCCGCAAATTACGCACATCCTGTAACTGCGCGGCCCGTGCTTCCTGACTAGCCTCTTGCAAACGTTGTTCGTAAGCAGGCAAAAAGCTCGCCAATTCCAGCGACGGGCTTTTTTTCTCCCCGGTCGCTTTCTCGTATGCTTGTGCCAGATATTCATTGGCGTTTGTCCGCAACTGAGTGGCCCGTTTTTGTGCTTTGATGGTATTAACCGTTTCGGGCATTACAGCAATCTGCTGGTCAATAGCATCAGCAAGGAGGGTTTGTTCTGCAGCCAAACGTGCAAGTTTGTCACTGTCTGCTTTTGCCAGTTCAGCTGCGGTTACTTTTTGTCGTGCTAGAGTCGCAAGTTCAATATCACGGAGCACTTTGGCTTGTGTCTGCGCCTCTTCCTGACGTAAATGATCGGTCAAACCCAACGCGGGATCATCCACGGGCATCACCGCAAGCATTTTCTGTAATGCGGTATTGGCCGAAATGCGTTCAGTACGGATTTGTGCCAATTTTTCATCCAGTTCTTGGATGCGTTCTGCGTCTTGCTCTGTGCGTAAGCGAGTCAATAATGCTTCTTCTGCAGCGCGTTTAATGCGGTCTGTCTGCTCTAGATGATACAGGGTATTTGCCCGTTCTTCGGGTGATCGGTTCTTAGCCCAGTCAATAAAACTGCCATCATATTCCGCCATTGTTAATGGTGTTGTCCTTTGCCCTTTATCTTCCAATAACAATTGGGGCGGCACTAACTCCATCACAGATGCGGTTTCATTTGGCTTCTTTCGTAATGGATCATTATCGATAGCAAAAATTTTATGATAGCGCTCCAGATATGCTGGGTGCATATCCAATGACTGATTACCAAATTCTTTTTGCAGGATAACCGCATCATCATGGGCGGTCGGGCCATACTGTTCTTTATCCGCAATCGGATTATTGTCTATCAAATGACGATAGCGTTCTTCCAAACTGGTACGTTCAGCGGCCTGCTGTTCTTTTTTCGCTTTACGAAACAGACGTGATCCGCTGGCATCCATTGCCGCAAGACGTTCCTGCAGGTTCGCTTCCAGTGACCCATTCAATGCCTGTTCCTGCTGCGCAATATCTTTTCTTCCCGCCTCATCTGCCAACGGCCACGCTTCTGCCAGTTGGGCTTTCGATTCCATCGCATTATTAAAGACCGTTTCATCCCGTGCGATCCGTCCCAGATTCGCGTTCTGTTGACGGGCATGAAGTGCTCCTGGAATACCACCGGTAAAGGGCGCATAGACACCTGCCGAGGCCATCGCCTGAGTGACTTTTTCCCAGTCCACCAGGTTAGCATTAAATTGTCCGTTTTTATCAAATCCCATTGTGAGTGCCGCATCTAAACCTGACGAGGGCATATTACTGGCTGCATCAACCGCCGCTGACCCAAAATAGGACTTTAAGATACCTTTCGCCCCCTTGAGATCGGCGGCTTTTCCAAACCGTAATAATAAATTCTCAGGGTTAATACCGTAGGTATAACCAAATTTAGACAACGCGGCATCCACCAAACCTTTGCCAAAGACTGCTGCACGTTGCTCTGCAGAAAGTTTATAATCGTTCTTTTCTCCCATATTTTGTGCTGTATGACCTGCACCCAATAAAGCATCTGCTGCCACCTGTGAACGTAACATCATTTTGGCACGCTGTTTTATCGTCTGTTCAACAGCTTCTTTTCCTAACAGTTTTGCGCCACCTTTAGCACCTGCCCGTAACAGAAAACCACCGCCTAATGAGGGTAAAATCAGAATGGCCGCATCTTCTCCCAATCCCGTAGGATTGCTTGCCATATGGGCTACCGCTTCCGCGTAACGACCTTGTTCAAGCAGTTCATCGCGTCGTTTCACATAATTTCGACGAGACGGTGTTTCGGTCTTTTCACGCGTATCTTTGTCAAACTTATGCACACTTTCCGCTATCTCTGATGATAAGGTTGACGGAGCGAGGACGTTTAATAATCCCGCGCCGGCATCGACCGTACCGGTAATGGCTTGTGCAACCGTGGAACCTACGCCCTGCCAGAATCCCGATGCCAGTTTACTATTTTTAATTTTATCGTTATTAACGGTAAAAAGTGCTCCATTAATTTTACTGGCAGGTTGCGCTAACTGCGCTTCGGTAAACCGTCCTGGGAAACGTTCGTTGACTTCCTTATAAAGACTGTCCAACATTTCATGTTGCGTCTCCTGAGATTTATCGCCAAAGTTTTTTGCCCGTAAATAACCCGTCACATTGACGAAATTATCCGTCGGAAAAAGATTCGGATCGTTCGTATAATCCGGCTTTGGTAAAGGACTCGTCTGCGTATTACCGAGACCGTTTTCCTGAGCCAAAAGCGTTGCTACCAACGCATTATTTTCTTCACTGAGTTGTCGGGCCAATGGGTTGGTAATTGTCTGAGAAGATTGCATCGCAAGTGCATTGCGCTTAATGAGGCCAATATTCCCACTACCATTGACTAAAGGCACTTTTAATGGGTTTATTGCCATCACGTTACCCCTTGCAATAAGCGATCAATCTCTGCCGCCGTCGCTGGACGTGTACCAAAAAGTCCCGCTAAAGGCACTGGTGGTTGTCCGTTATCATCATCAGAACTGGCAATACGCTGTACTCCCGATGTCATCCCCTCGGTGCTTCCATCGGCTTGCATGAAGGGCGATGTGTCTTGTGGTAACTCATACCCTACACCGAGCATTTTTGACATATCACCCAAGCCAGAAAATTCTAAATCTAATCCGTTTTGCGCGGTCGTTGGTTGTGCCGTTGATAGACCATACTGTTGCAGCGTTCGCGTAATCGCCGGAGAATAGTTCACCAATCCCAGATTCTGATTTGTTGGCGTCCCCATAAACTGCCGAATTCTGTCTACATAATTTCGTGTGATTTGGGGCAAACTGGCAAATGAACGTTGACCACTCATCAATTGTTTCAGACGCCCATCCCCCGCATTATAGCCCACGGGAATTAAGTCCCACGGTACACCACGACGACGGGCATCTTGTATGTACTCCGCAACTCCATTAATCGACTGTTGCGCATCGAGGGGATCACTTATGTTATAGGCTTTACGGTAAGCGGGCGTTAATTGCGCAATGCCCAGCTCTCCGGCTGCGCCCGGCGTGTCGAGGCCCTTAGCTAGTCCCCACCTCGATTCCACACCCAAAATACCCTGAATTAAATCTGCCGCCTGGGGTTCCAGACCATACTGCTGTACCGCTTGATGAACTTTAGGTGCATAATGTTCCATACGTGAAACGTATTGTGGATTATTTTTCCAGTACCCATCGGTAAAAGCCATCAGTTCCCCCTTAACCAAGTCCGACCTTATTAGGATCAGGATTTCCCAGCCCGTAATCACTCTGTAGTTTTTCTAAGAGTTGTTGTTGCATTTCTGAGGGTAATTGTTCGAAAGGCACCTGCGGCAGCTTTATGGACTGTGACTTTCCACCCCGATTTAATTCCAGTTGGGCTTTATTGATATCCGTCAACAGCTTCATTATCTTGAGTTGATACAACGGATCGTTCGCCAGCGCCGGATTGCCTGCTGTTTTCGCCATCAACGCATCTAACGCCGCCATCTGTTGTGTATAGGTCATATCCTGCTTATACGCTGCATCGGCTCCAATACTTGTTGCCGTCAACATAGGCGGCATATTGGCCGATATTTTCGCGGCGACAACGGAACCATTCGGTAATCGGATAAGGGTATTCCCATCTGTGCCATGTCCATAGGCTTGCGGTGTGGTGGCAAGTAAGTCTTGATTGACTACTCCCGCATTCGGGTCAAGATAGAGCTGTCCGTTAATCTGATTATTACCCAGCACACTGGCTTGCATCGTAGAATTGGCTAATACGCGATCAAACACCCCATACGCATTCTTAGACGCCTCTGTCGCGGCTAAATTTGCATCGGCCCGTGCCAGATAAGGATTCTGCGTTTTTCCTAATGTTTCTCCATACCGCTGTTGCCAGTAAGGCGACTCCTGCATCCCTCTGGCTTTTAACAGGTCTTCTTGCTGCACCAATTGTGCTGGCGTTGTTCCCATCAGATTAGCGTAACTTTCTAAGCCACCAATACTGTCTTTTGGCATCCCATAAATGCCGTTTTCCGTCATATAAACGGGATGTCCCCCATAATTCGTTGTCGGGTTATAGTTGACTGTTGTCGGAGCACGTATGCCTAATGCGTCTGCCATGTGCTCCGCACTCAGCTGACGTCCCGGTGCTATCCCGGCTTTTTGGGGTAATGGCGTATTAATACCTGGGTATTCCCGCTGCGGTACGAGCTGTGACGATCCTTGCGTGGTCGGCAGCGGGGTATTGATACCAGGAAGAACCGGTGGTTCCCGTGTGGCTGTAGACGATATTGGCGGTATACCATGTTCCTGAATAATGGGATCTAATAACCGATTCAGGGCTTGCGTATCTGTAGGTGAGGGGAGACTGGAAACAGCATCGATATCTGTGAACCCATGACGCTGCAAAGCGTTTCCCAGCGCAGTTAACCCCTGTCCCAAAAGGCTATCTTTAAACGGTTTATGATTGTCGGTAAACTGGGACTGACCTACCATATACTGCGCATAACCTTTATTTTCAAAGTACGGTCTTTTCGGGTCATAGACAAAGCCCATTGTCTTTGCTTGATCAAACAACGCTTGATCTTGAGGACTGATATAAGGCGCAATGGGTGTCGTGTTTGCCATACATCCCCCTAGCGTAATTGCTTGTTGCCAACATATGGTTGGAATTGATGTGACATACCCAATGACGGTTCCTGATACGTGCCGAGCAAACCCGGAATTGCGCCTCCGTAGGCGGGGTCATTATTCTGACTCGCAGGTTGTTGTCGCATTTGTAGGCCCATCGGCTGATCGGACTGCGTAAGTTGCCTATGCAGTTCCAGGTATTGTCGTTGAAGTTCCGGGTCATTCCACGGCCCTGGATCTGCTGACATGCCGTCTCGTTGAATTAGCGTACTCAGGCCGCTTAAGTAACGACCTTGCTGAAATTTATTACCCGCATAATCGGCTTCAAAACCGGCTCTTTGACTGCTCAAACGCATGGGATCAAGATACACATTATTCTGGTAACGACGAAAACCATCAGCTAGATTAAGGCCAACCCCTAATGCGTTCGCCAGTCCCGCCCCCATTCCCAGAGAACCAAAGCCCCCCAGTGAACCACCCCAGCTATCGCCTCTTGGTACAAACCCGTAAGCCATATTAACCCCCTAATATTTGCGCAACTCCATCAAACTGATCACTCTGGAATGCGGTCGATGTCGTATCATCGAGTGCCCCGTTTTTCACGGTCTCCTGCATGGTCTGTATCAACGTATCTACCGGTGACGTTTCTTCCGCATCAGTCTTGGATTGCCGCAATAAATACGCGGTCATACGTGGGCTACGGGTATACGTCACTATGGGGATCTCCCCAAAACGTCGGTGCATTTTATTCATACGGCGTCCTCTTTCGTTGCAAGGGATAATGACTCCCCGCCATCATCACAGGCCGACGAACCACAAAAGCCAAAGAGCATCGGTAAAACGACTCCTAGTGCTGTGGCTAACATTTGCATGTCCCCCATATCCGCTTTTGCCGTGGCACGTAAGGACTGCGCAAGAAAACCATAGTTCTGGCCTGCGCCGGCTAAATAGTCCGCAGAAAGCTGTTTGCGGTTTATTACATCCCGCTCGAAAATCGTCGTAGTGCGTTCCAGTACTTCAAATGTACGATCAAAGGCTTTCGTCCGTTCCTCTTCAAATGCCTGTGTCGTTGCCAGTGTTGTCGCTATGATTTCTGCACGTTTAATTCCGGCCCATACATCACAGTTCAGACCGTAATGATAACGATCAGCCGTTTGTTGGGCCTCCACATACGTTTTGTTCGCCAATATTTTGGCATTGGCTCGTGCACGGCGCAGTATGCCCTCATAATCCGCTTGATACCCACACAACGCAAAGGCACATAACGCATCATGTAACTTATCATCACACGGTCGCAACTTATCTGCCCAGGTATTCAGGTCATATCCTTTATCGCGGAAAAGTTTCGTTAAATCTTCCCAATTATTTTCTGCATCTTTTGCTTTGCTAATCAGATCCTTGTTCGTCAGCATTCCCGTCAACGTACCCACGAGCGAACCTATCGCCATCCACTTTCCATCATCGCGGCGAGGGGGACGAGGAACCTGAATAATCGTATTGGTTGAGTTAGCCGTATTATTCGTACCGTCAACCGTATTTTTATCTACCGTGACCTGTTGTACAGACTCCGCTTTCTTGCCAGGATCGGATGCCATGATGCCTCCTAAAGTTCGGTCATGTTTGCCGCTAACGCCAGTTCAGATACAACCGCTGTCGATTTCACTTCAATCTGCCAACGACGTACTAATCCCTGTCCATTAACTCTAAAGGGCTTATCACTCCAAACAGGACGATCTATTCTTATCCGTTCATTTCCCTGTAGAGTTAACGCCACTTTGGGTGCAACAATATACGGGATCGCCTCAGAAGCATCAGGGTACTTCTGCAGAAACTCGCCCGTATCGGCAGGCGTCAATAAACGTTTATATTCTCGCCAAACCAATGTCACCCAATCCATACAGTCATGTGGGATATCTTCCGCGTCACTGTGAACGATACCGACGCCTATTGATTCAGGATTTTTTGCTGAGAAAATGGCCGATGTCCAGGTCGCCTGCATGGCATAATCATTCTGTTCCCAATCAAACACCATTGAACCTAATGCCACGGCCATACTCGTTTCATCACCAAAATATAATGCATGTACCCGATAACTGAGGTACACCAAATCTTTTTCTGCATACGCCTGATCATTTGTTCGCATGGGAAACATAATCGACTGACTCTGCGACTGATCCGTAAACGCAAAAATACGTTGGTCATAAAAACCCAGTACGTAATTCTGTGGTGACATTCTGAGCCACCATTCTTTATCCATCCAGTTTGCGGTTAACAAACCAACACCGGCCCCGGTGACAACCGCGATTCCCTCTTCACTGCAATAATAGACGGACTCCCCCACGCACATCACACCTTTCACACTCAGACAGGGCATTCGCCGGTTAATACGAGTGATCGTTAGTTTATCGGGTAATTCCCCCGCAATCACAAAGGGGACGCCTTTTGTTAATACCACCGCTTGATACGCGCCTGTCTTTGTTCGGAAAGAAACAATACGAACGACCTCATCATCCACAACCAGCGTATTGGCTTCGGGAAACGCATGAGGTTGTTTATGTGCGGAAACATAAATATGGCACCCTGACCAAACCAAAATCGCCCCATAGCCAATATTGGCAACTCCCTCAGCACAGGGCACCGGATACCAGGTTTGTGTCATTAACGGATTGCCCCCGGCGAACAAATCTGGACAAAAGACAAACGCCAGCGTCTTTACCGATTGTTCATCTATCTGTGCCATTTCTGCTTCTTTATCTCCCACCAAAAGCATATACCAGCGGATCATAGTGGCATTAACCGGCGGTTTTTCTGTTGGCACCAACATGACCGATTCTGCATAGGGGACGAGGATCGGTTCTGAATAATCACTTGGCCCGGACTCTTCTTGACACTCTGTCACCCAGGTATAACAAAAGGTCAGTACCTGTGGGGGTAATTCCTGATTCGGACAATCCTGTGCAGGTTCACTTGGCAACCCTTTTTGCCAACAATCATCAGGTACGGGAATATCATCCCGACATTTTTGTCCTGTCAATGTTACTTTAGGTGCCTTGATTGGACGGGGTATACCTAATGCCACCGGCCCCGCTTTGTCTGTTATCCATGCATAACCGCTTCGCCACACCTGGTTGTCTTTGACAAAAAGAAAGGATTGTGGCCCTGCAATATGAATGGGATCTTCGGCAATGGGGGTCACTTGTTCGAAACCGAGCCATGCTCCCCCAATTTTATATAGTGCTTTTACTTCACCACTCATCGGTTTTCCATTGATATCCACCGCATTATAGAGGGGACGTGGTGCACGTAAGGGAACAATCGCGCCTGAATGAAGTAAACAATTTTCAGCAAAAGCGGCAAACCCCGACCCCAGTTTATCTGATCGGATTTTAGGAATGACCCCCTGAAATTTATTAATTCTCATTGGTGACTCCACAGGGCTTACGGACTAATTCTTTGATACCCGCACAATCAATAGACACTGTGTCTGTCTCACAATCATAAACAAGCGGGTACGCATAATTCGGGCGTGATTCCCGTGCAATCGCCCGAATAGCATCTACGGAGCACGCGGTATACACGATCCGGCTTCCGACCGGGAAACACCCCTGACGATTTTGAAAACGGGATATGGTTAACGTATCTCCGTTTCGGCCTGTCACAATCACTTCCTCACACCCCGGATCACACGGTGGACTAATCAGTGCATGAAACATCTGGCCTGCCTGCATTTCAGGAAAATGCCGTCCTTGTCCACTACGGAGTTTAACGTTTCCCGATTGACAAAAAGATTCGCCCAACGTACCACTCCCCAACAGATCACACGGCAGTGCAAGATACTTATTCGGACATGACGGCATCGTGACTCCTAACTGGTCTGCTGTTTCACTAATTCAAGAATACCTGTATCTGTCCAGACAAACGTAATACAGTCCCCGGCACAATAAGGCATCTTTCCTCCCTCAATACCCCGTTCAACCGCGATAGTATCCGGGTACGGTTTTTCATCGTAATTTGTCGTATGATGATATTTTACGACTTCCGCACGACCGGGGCCTTTCAGAATTAAATACGTATGATTTCCAACCCCAACAGCATCAAGGTCACGTGCATGACCATTAGCAATATTCAGAGTATTCTCTGATGCCGTAATATATTGATCGAGTGTCCCTGAAAACGTCACGATTGCCCGGAACATGGCTTCGCCTCCCCATCGATGTGCGTAATGTGTCCTGCTGCGTCTACTGTAATAATGGTGTCACAAGACAACGCATAACAGCCGGGTGTTATACATCCTCCAATTCCTTTATCGGTACACTGTGCGATCATTTCGCAAAGCTGGGCCGGATTCCAGTCAAAATAAAGACAAGTGCCCGCAGGCCAGGATTGTGCAACCGTACTGTCAGTGCCTCGTTCTACATGCAGTTTATTGCCTGACGCCCCATTCACCAGCACTACCTCACGCTTACTGCCTATTCCTTTCATGGTCAAATAATAATGAGTGCCCGCAGCTGGCGTCATGGCACCGGCTAATCCCAATGCCACCATGAGAAATTGATCTGATGGCCCAATATTCATAGACAGTGTAGTACTTAAGGCGTACTTCGTTTTATCGATCATGGCAATCTCCACAGGCGATAACCGGTGTGGTATCTTCCGGCCATACTTCTAAATCCGGCACACAACACTGTGTCTCATATTGGTTACACTCACTGGTGCATTCCTGCATCACCGCCGTTGTCGCATTCACGTTGGCGGTCATAAACGGTTTATAAAAATAAAGCCGTTTATTGACCGCAACATGATTTACGATCAATTCACTTTCATAATATCCAGGGGGCGCTTTTAGGAATAGGTCGGGCCAGCGGAAGCGAACTTCTCCTTTCGGTGTGACCGAAATAGCACACATCGCCCACTGCCACTGACAATGGCTTATCCGGCGCAAACGCATAATCATCGACTGGCGCACCCAAACGTCATTACGTTCCTGCGTATAAAAACGAAAATCAAAGAGCCGTTCTATTTCACCCGATTGAATACGTATTGCCTGACGCGCACTGAATGTATAACAGGATTCGGGTTTACATATTTGTTCAGGACAGACTGGCCCCGTAGATTCACATCCCGGATCATAAATGGGTAAAACACAGGGATCACAATCGATACCACACGCACTGTCCAAATGTGTTCCTGTCCGATTAATCGTATACGATTTCATAGCAATCTCCTGGCGGACGCTCTGGTACGTCGCCGCACCTTTCCTGAGTGCATTTTGGGACGGGAATTAGAAAAATTCATGATCCGGGAGGCTTTCGTATCTGCAATCGCATCATGAAACTGACGGGCAGCAAGCTGTGCCACGGCATAATCGACCATTTGTGACCCATACATACTGTGTAAATATTGCCTGGCACCGTCCAATATCGGCATACGAAAACGTGTTAAAAACTCCGCCGGGATTTGGCAATTATCAATACCGGTTATCGCCCAGGCATAATGCACTAAAACACAGGCTCCCTCATGATAATCATCAAATAATCGCACCACATTGTACTGACCGTCACGCGCCCAATGTGTCGTTGATTCACCATTGATCGAAACGCTAATAATGCTACTGATAAACTGCTCTGTTGGGATATCCAGCCAATACTCACGAATTCCGGTCTGATAAGGTATTTGTAGCGTGTCCGTGAAAATTCCCGTTTCGAGCATGAACGTTTTCATGGATTCCACTAAAGCCAGTTGCGCCTGTGCAGGGCCAACGCTTCGACACATTAACTGCAGCGGTGCAACTAAATCACTGACGACTGCCATTGGTTACCCCCAATAATAAGAGCGCATTCTGCCAGTGTACGTGTCCTTTTTCCGAATAGACTGTTGACGTTTTGTCGTAAGAATACGCATAAAACATCATAATCTCTTCCAGTGCAGGAAGCAGATCATCGGTCAGTGGGATATTCTCATCTTTAGTCACGGTCGGGATCTGGATACAAAGTCCCCGCACTTTATAGTGTTCATGTGGGTTAACCGGATGGGCTTCATATTCGCCATCGGCACGATTCACTAAATATAATGGGCCGCCTTGTCCATTACATAACACCATATCCCATGCAGAAGGTGTCTCTTCCATCGAAGCTAGATATCGAATGCGTCTTCCTGCGCGGTTCGTCAGCGTATAGGGTGGCAAAAAAGCCGTGCATGATGTATGTAATAAACCATCGGCAGGCAAGTCATACATGACCATTGCACCAAATTGGCGTGGATGATACCGCCCGATAACCCGTAGACTGTAGTTAACGGCCATAAGCAGATCCACGTCTTGCCAATGCGTGTAGGCATATCCCGGCTCTTGGTCTTCAAGGCGACGGGATACACGTTCAATCACGCTATTCGTTGTCGCCATAATCACTCCGAAAACTAAAAAACATCTTTTGACATGTCGTTGAGATCTTGTATTACAACAGCATCATTTCCCATACGGGTTTCATCATAGAATGCAGACACGACTTCATTGCCGTTGCGGAATCCATGCGTTGGCAGCACAGGTTCGACGAAAAGGCGTGCCCCTTGTACGGTTTCATGGAATCGGCGCTGCTGTATTTTTTCTTGATTAATCCGTAGTGCTTCCTGTAAATCGTCATGCGTATAGATATACGTAATATCCGGTACATTCGCTAAGATCACGCGATCAATGGGACTTTCTGCATCAAAAGGCATGATATGACCATACGCATCAATAATGGCTAGCGGCGTTGCCCCCGGTGATACGGGAGGTTTCATGCGATCACGAAGCGCTGTCACATTCTTATCATTTCCACGAATCTGTAATAATTGATTCGGGTTATGACGTGCCTGTAATGCCGTGCCCCCTCGCTGAAAATGGACTCGCTTACGCGGTGCTTTGGATTCAGTTAGTGTATCCTCTGGTATCTCATGAGACACAATATCCAAGCCTTCATTGGCTTTTTGCTGTCGAGTGTGGGGTGTTTCATAGGCTAACATTTTCGGTGATTCACTAACTTTCTGCCGTCGGGTACGTTGTGTGATTTTTTCTGCCATGATCCGCTCCTGAAAATGAGGGGGAGTCTCATTCTCCCCTTCTGATACACCTTAATTAAGTGGCTGGCACTCTGGGTCGGGAAAAATGGTTTCACAAGGCGTCGGTGCACAGTTACACGGATGCTCATCAAAATATTCTGTGATATCCGCATAAATGCCTACACAAGCATCAAACGGTACATCCTCATGCGATGAATTTTGTGCCGCTTTAAAGGTATTGACCAGATAACCATTCGTGGTCGTCAGTAAGGGAACGGGTAAACCACTCCCTGTCCCGTCTGCAGAAGCGCCTCGCGGAACCTGTATTGTTACCGTTTGTGACGGGACGGTGAGCAGGCCCGTAACCTTCTTATCATCTGATGTGGTGAAATTATCTACCTGAATTGTTTGTGCTGGAATAACCACATCAACGGGTGTCGTATTGGCAGTATCCAGTTTTATTGACATCTCATTAGGTAATTTCGTTCGTGGTGCTGGCAAGTTACTGGTCGTTGGCACGAATCCCAGATAAAACCCCGGTTTTGCTAAATCGACCGTTAACTGCTTACCTTCACCATCGACTACATTTATTTTATCTGCGCCCGTGACTTTTCCTGTTTTCCCATCATACACAGACAGTTCCACAAACGGCGTTAATGTACCTGCTCCCACCCGTTTTACGTGATAGACAATGGCATTAATTAGCCAGCCCGTTCCCAGTAGATGGGTGGCAATTTCAGCACCATCGGGCATTTTAAAGTCCGTTTTCTCGCTCAGTTCTGGTACTTCATATGCCCCGGTATAGGCAAAATCTTGGGTATCAATATGGTTTTCTAGCTGATGATTTCGTTTCTTTTGATGACCTGCCGGTTGGACGGGCAAAACATCATTGAATGTTGAAAACAGCGTATCATCAATCCGGCGAAGAACGTTGCCCCCGTCGAATAAGCCAAAGCGTTTCGCTGACATATTGCCTCCTTATTTCTTCAGGGTAGCGTACATTACGGCCATAGCTTCAGGTCGCATGAGTTTAAATCCATAAACCTGTAATCCCTGCCAATAGGTCGCAAAATCGGTGGCATCCGAATCGACCACACGGTTGTAATTGATTTGCGTGATCATCAAAATGGCATCTTTACGACCAAACAGTAAGGTATAACATCGGTCTCCCGTATCAGGATCGATATAGGTGGGGGCTTCATGGGTAAACACAAATGTGTATCCCACCATATCAACCCAAACTTCCCCATTCATTAAGACAATCGATTTCGCCTGACCGGATTTTGATGCATCGTACAAAACAGAATCAGGGCGATACATCATTGGTTGTAGCGCATACGGTGTAATAATAATAAAAGGGCCACTAACTCCTTGTTCTGCCAGTACCGCACGACCATTGGCAAGTTGTTCACCGATGTTCGTGGGTGATAAAACGACGGGGTGACCGAGTGTTCCTAAGTTATACTGCCCTGTACGCACACCTGCGCATTGTCCCTTATTAAAAGGGGAAACCTGCCAGGGCGTCTGAATGAGAATTTCGCGGGATATCGACAAGTCCATTTTGTTCGCTGCGTCGTCTTTCCAGGAATTAACCCACGTATTAATATTCTCGATCTGTCGCGTATCAATGTAATTGACTTTCAGTGACCAATATTTTGCCCGATCAATCGTCATACGGAAGATATCTGTCGCTAACTTACTGTGTGTTAGCGGCTGATTCTTCTGATAATCGAAGATTTCCGCCTCTGGCTCACGGCGTAATATAACTTCATTACCCGTGGTACTGATTTCTTTCGGAATATCCGCAGCCTGACTCGTCGTGATTTGTGCGGTTATGCCTTTCATTTTAAATCGTGCAATCAGCGCCTTTCCGATAATCGGATTCGTCAAGAAACTGTAATTCGGGTATCCTGACGCGGCTGGCACTACCCCCATCTGTCGCATATGAACTCCTCAGTTTATGCTATGCCATTAATCAACAACACGCCCTTGCAGCATTGCCAACTGGAACTGATCTTCTATCTTCTGATAGCGTTCCGCATCCATTTGACCGGACATAAATGCTGCGTAAGCCTTATCGTATTCGCGCTGACTCAACACCTGTTTGCGTTGAACAGGCGGTGTGTTCCCCAGCGCGCTGCCCTGATAATTGACCGGCTGATGGGATTGCCCTTGACTGTTCTGATTGAGACCACTACGGAATGTCTGTAATAAATTGATCAATCGTTGTGCATCACCCTGTTTCCATGCCATATCCACGAGTTTTCCATAAGAGTAACCTCCGGCAGCTTCTGAATTACGAAATGCCGTAAAGGCGGGGTGCGCCGTTAAGGTCTCTACATCAGGCACCTGAGAACGAATGATAATGTTCATTTCCTGTTCCGGTGTCATACCTTGTGAGGCCGGGTTACTCTGTGATGCTTTCAGTTGATTAAATTCACTTTTCAACCGAAATTGTTCCTGCGCGATACGCTGTAAATTTGGTGCCATACTCTTAAGGATCTTTTGGGTCTGTTCTGCAGCTTGTTTTCGAATATATTGTGCAGAGTCACCGTAGGTTTTTTCATCTTCGGCAGAAATTTTAATATCATCAAGATTGACCTGCGGGATCAGTGACTGCAAAAATTGCTCTTGTTCTTTTTGTTGTTGTTCGGCCAGTTGCTGCTGTCTGACCTGTAAATCCTGCTGTTGCTGATGTTGCAGACGTTGATTCTCCAGCTGTAGACGTTGTGCTTCAAACAGCTGTTGTTGTTGTTGATTGTGTTGCATCTGCGCTAACAACGCACTTAAATTCGGGTCGGTAATAACACCAGGTGTATTCGATTGTCCTGATGGTGACGCGCCTGCAGTAGATGACAAGCCTTTAATATTACCCTGATCATCAAAAAGACTGATAACATCATACTCATTCTGACTTTGGGTATTCTGTTGTTCGGGTGACTGTCCCTGAAAGCCGTTCTGTGCGGGTAGCGACGCTGAGGGTGTCCATGTCGGTATATTCTCCTGTGCCGCAGGAGACTGTCCCCATACCGGCTGATTTGTATCATCATTAAATAAACCTGGCATAATGGCACCTTAACTGTCTAAGTCGTTTAATATCTCTTTCAGGACAGCAACGCGTCCTCGGTTAAAATCGTTCGCATCGGTATTTTCATACGCTTCACGGGCATCCTGTAATGCCTGTTGCAGACATTTTATAAACTGCTGAAAACCTTTATTCTGTTTTAACACGGTTATCGGTACTTCACGATTACTGATCATAATGTTCCTCTTACCGTCACGATATAATCCACCACGAGTAGGTTTAAATCCACATCCTGCTGTTGGTCTAAGGCAAACGCATAAGTACCCGGTAACGTACTGACAAATTGCGGGCTATTTGTCGAGATTTTAAACTGCTTACTATCAACATTAAATGGTTGAAAATCAATGTCTTTTACCGTATCGCTCTTTTTAGGAGCATAATAGACCAGATAACCGTGTGTGGGATTATTGGTCTGCGCCACACTGGCGATCAAAGTCTGGGGTTTATTATTCTCACCAATGGTGAGGACTTTTGCATAGCTTTTTGCCATTACAGCTTCTCCATTGGGGTTATAAAGAGCACTTGCAATACTGTTTTATATGCCTGCAATAATCGTCTACGTTCTTCCGTTGCTGGATAGGCTTCGTACTGTTCACGGGCCTGCGTTAATTGTGCTTCTAAGAACCAGCGTATATGCCGTCCAATGACATGATTACGTAATCTGTTAATTCCTCGATACTGTTCATCGGTAATCATAGTGTCTCCTGTGAAATTGCGCGATACACTATTAAGGATTCCCGATGTTCTTCCGCCAGTTCCCCTCGCTGTTCCAACTCGGCATAATTTTCCGGTATTTCTAGACGTTCCCGAAGCAAGTCGTAAATTGCTTCGGCTTCGGGCATACTCCGAAAGGTCGCAATGGCTTCCTGTAATTCATTCATGGTTTCCCCAAAATAATGTTTGAAATCAGGTTCCTCGGTTTATTGTCACTGTCATATACCACACCCGTTAACACACCATTTAACTTTAAGGCGGCTTCCATATTCTGGTCTATATATTCATAACCCGGCAGGTCACCAAAACTGTCGGTGTAATTTCTCACCGAAAGCTGAGACATGCCTGAACTTTCCCCTACTAAATCCCCCGGAAAGTCGGTGCCTTTTGGATCTTGCGTTAAATTGGCATAAGAGCAGGCAATAAAGGTCTGTTGTGCCCCCTCAAATACCGAATCTTTTCCGGTGATGCCCCACCAGGATTCTTTCGGATAAACGGGTTTTCCGTTCTGCTGCGGCCAACCACCGGCGGGTTCCTGCAATGCGGCAACGGGGGCATATTTGTTTTGGAATATACAGCCATAATACATAACCTTGCCATCACTCATACCGTATACCCCATAACTATCCCACCGCGCCCAGGCGGAGGTATAATCTTTATCTGCATTAGGCGTACCCGGTTCATTCGCCGCTTCACACATAAACTGTAATCCCGTACAAACTAATTGTCCCCCTCCTTGTGGTGAACAAGTTTCTATGTCATAAACGTGTATAGCCGTATTATAAACCACATTGTAATAAATCTTTGGCCGTGTAAAACCACTGTGCGACCACCACTGATATGATGGTCTTTGCGGTGTCACTGTAGGTTTTTTATTACCGTCAATTAATGGGTCACCATACGCTTGAATATTTCTGACAGCACCGTTTGTCACGTTAAAACCCGTCCAGATATAATCCCCACCACAACGCAAATTGATGGTATTACTTTCATCCTGCCGGACACGACTGAGCGCCTCTTTTAATGTTTTCAATGGCTCTTTGAGTTTACCGCTATTCTTATCATCTCCCGCGACTGAATCCACGTATAAATTCGTGACATCGACAGTAGCTTGTACGCCAGAATACAATCCGTTATTGCGACTAGTCAGTAAATTACCCTTATCGGGTGAAATTTTAACTCCTAATGGATCGGAAGCTATCCCTGAACCAGTTAAGCTACTATTTACACTGACTTTGATTTTATTGTTCAGACTATTAATCAGCGTTGTCATGACACCCTGATTTGCGACAAATGCGTCAATAACTTTTTGTAAATCGAGATCCAGACAATTCCCTTCTGTCCCGTCACCGGTGATAAAACCTGTACTTGCAACACACACTTTAACTTTATTGATTAAGGCTTTCTTTATATCATCCATCGATAATGTAATGGCATCACACTGGTTATCAATCTTGATATGCAATCCTTTATCATCCATTGTGATGGAATCAATCACTTTCCAGCAGACACGAGTAAAATCAATATTCAAAGGAATATCATCACCGTTTCCTGTCAGCGGGCTATCCCGGTCAATCTTGACCCGTCGTAAGGCCGCCGCGAGCACTTTAATGACTTTCCCGTTTCCCAAGACTAATTCGATATCGCCATTTGCATCAATATTGCCACTGCTTACCGTCGCATCATCCAGTAATTGACCTAAATTGGCGGTGACTTTACTGCCGTCACCTAGCGTCAGTTCAAGACTGTTATCCTTCGTTAAGACTGCACTTTTGAGCGTCTTTTCGGCAACCGCTTGCGTCACCGCTTTTGTGAGATCGACCGTTAACTGTTTACCGTCTTTCAGTGTCAGCGTTATGGCCATACCATTCGTCGTTAAACTCTGCGGTATAATGGAGACGAGATTCACTTCATGGGTTTTACCCGCCTGATCCACTAACGTGATACGTTCACCGTCAAATGACAAGACTTCAATACCCGGAATAGTAATATCGCCCTTCTGAATAGCCTCTTGCGCCAATGTATTCAGTTCATCACATTTTATAATATGGGTTGCTGGCGCGAGGACATTTCCCTGACAATCGACGAGACCTGCCTGTATTTCATTACAGATTATCTTCTGATTAATGACCGACTGAATATAATTACTGATCTGTTCAAACGTTAATATAGGGGAACAACAATTAGACATTTCTTTCTCCTAACATTTCGCGTTGTTATACAACATAGCCCAGACATGTTCCGTCGTTGCAGGTTCTATCACCACTGTTACATGGCCTGCCGGTGTTTTTTCAATATGAAAGCCACACGGATCTGCACCATATGCGATCCCGACAGGGATATCTATGATATATTCGCCCGGTGGGATCATCATTCCACTGCCACGCCAGTGTTCCAGAATGGCGTTATAATCTGTTTCACAACCTATCTGACATGCCAGTATTCTCTGCACACGCAAAATTATCGCGGATTCACAAAATGGAATATCCTCACAAACCAAATGAATCTGACTCATCGTATTCACAATAAAACGGTATTCCGACAAGCCATTTGGTTTATCATCCGTATCACTGGGTGTCCCTGAATACTTCATATTTCTGAGCTGAGTGACCTGACAGCAGGCGTTTTTACTCTTTGCAGGAGGCTCACACACTTCGGGTTCAAAAAATGTTGTGATTGAAAAATCAAAGTATTGGCATTTTACCTGCGCCATACTATCCCCCTAACGAATGATTCATTTGATTAATCGTTTGGATGGCTTGTGCACTCCGACCATCCAGAGGTTGTGTATAGTCACTATTATTCATTGTGGGTGCACCCTCTATTGTCCCGCTTTGGCCTGCTCCCACATTGTCTTTCATTCCTGTCAGTGAGGCGATAATGCCTTGATCCTGATTCATCGCATCTTGTAACGCGATATTGGGTAAGCCTTTTGTATCCACTCCCATCTGTGATAATAGCTGTTCCAAAATACGCATAATAAATGCCGGAGGGATTTCGAATCCTCTTGCAAACGGTGCAAGCGACTGCAAGACCCAGGTGAGATTACCTTGTTGTTTTTCCTTTTCTTGCATCCCACGGACACCACTGGCCCTGACATTCACATCTCCTTTCAGAGAAGGATTCGGATTAAACTGTAATTCAATATCTACAAAGCGTTGTATTATCGGTTCAATCACATGATTTTCCGCATACAGTAAGGGTTGTTTAATCGCCTTGCTAGCCTGATTTAACATCATGGAGACTCCCCCTGATGTGCGGCCAATCGTTGCAGCTCCTTGTGTTTGTCCAAATGCCAGTCGGGGTATCCCAATTAATTCATAGGCAGACGCATGGGCTTTATCAAAAATACTCCACAGTTCCCCGGCAAGACTGGGGATCGTATAAAAGCGATAAGCAGGGGCATTCTGATTGAACGAGTCTTGTTTAACGGGCGTAATCTTACGCGGGTAAATTTCAGTCGGATCGCCCTCGCCTTTCACACGGGCCGTATCCACTTCACCTAACGGGCCAGCGGAAAAATCCATATTATTCACGAGTGCTCGCCCTGCCGTCGTACATTGGATCTGAACATCTTCAATCGTTTCAGGAATACTGCTTCCCCAGAGTTCACCCGGCAAATGATAAAATGCGGCAGTATAAAATGGCCGGCGCCCCAACGGATCGGGATTTAAAACACATTTGATAATTGTACCGGCTAATACCCAAATTTCCGATTCATAGAGTCGATATTCATTACTGATATCCACACCATACTCTTTTAATTTCGCGCCTTGTATTCGGCCATAATGGATCAACACATCATAGATACCAATCCACGATAAATCAGAAACACTGCCAATCCCAGAGTCACCTAACGCATCCGGCTCTATTTCGCTGCCTGTGGCCTCATAAGGTAAAATGTACTTTTCATGATCCTGCAATACATAAAATATCGATTCTGCATCAAAACTGACGGTGCCGGACATATCGAGAAGTTCACTCGACGTAAGTCGCTGGCGTTCTATAACGTACTCACAAGACTGTAAATCTTTGGCATTCGGGGACGGAAAAATATTAAAAGGTGAAATATTATATACGCGATGAACCATCTGATCCTGGTAGACCATTGCCATACCGTCCCATACTTTCATCTTCCGTGTTTCATAAACAGGGCCTTTTAAAATGGCTAACGGATATGCAACATAGTTATACAACCACTGACTGAATTCTGTTTTAAAATTCGCCAATTTCAGCTTTTGTAAAACAACCGGATAAAGATTATTCGCCGCCGTTTTCGCCGCGTCGTTATAAAACGTCAGTGCCGTTTGCGTCATATTCTTTAACAGGTTCGTAAATAACGATTCGTCGCCTCCCGTCATTTCAATGATATGCTGGATATTGGTTTCGATAGCGTTTATTAATTCCTCCTGAACAGGCGCAGGCAATTGAGCAACGGGATCGGTTTCTAAAACAAAAGGCTGTTCGAGAATAGGATCAAGTACCTCCTCAACCTGCGCATGAACATTTCGGGTGATTGGGCCGGTAATATTCATAGCGACTTCAATCTCATCGTCCTCTGGATCTACCGGCACCGAATCAATTTGTCCTTTCATCAGGTCAAGGCAACGCTGACAACGGCGATGCGCATCACTGTTTGAGGATGCTGCTTGTGTATACCGCGCAACGATCAAATTCCCCAGTGTTGCATTCATCTTTTCCTTACTGCGTGACAGCTTTGCCATGATGTTTAAACCCTGAATTTTTTACTACGAGCAGGACAACCCGTTTTACGATTACCACAACGAGCGTAATACATATTACCTCCTACCTTAAACGTGATGTTAAGTGTGGCGCATTTATCAGAATGAAGTTATAGACAACCGCCATATCGGGTTCTTTCGTTGCAAGAAAGTAATTCTTCACAATGGTCGAGGCCGATCCAAAAAGTAAATCCCATACGGTTGTTATATGCGTTTCTATGGGAATCAACGTCTGACAAAGCGCAGTAACAGCTTCGGGTAGCTCTGTCCCATTATTCGGGCTTCCCTCAATAGTATCGCACATTTGCAGCAGATCATTAACATTTGATTGAATTCTGTTCAGCAGAACACGCGTTCCATCAATATCTAACCCCTTAATCATGCTCTTTTCCTCCGCACAAAATGATGCCGAGTGCGTGGTTTTACCCGTTCATCCGGTGCATTGTCACTGCGACCATTTACCACATCATAGCCCAGACATAAGTACTGTAGTGCGTCCATCAGATCCGACACCCAACCAATATGGGATTTTGTGGGTGTCTCCATGACGGCATCTGTCTTACCCTTAATGTTTTCATAAATATACTTATCATCGATGGCCTTAATCGTCATGACACAGTTATCACATATTTGCAGCATAGGTGCCCCCTCACTGTCTAATGTCCGTAAACGGCGACTGACCGCTTCAATACGTGGTTCCATTTTATTCCGGGTATCCCACGGAACTGAGATGGGAATTTTTCGCTGTCGCAATACACCGAAGGGTGACAGTTCTACGGCTTGTCCCTTATCGGCCCCGGCTGGATCACCCCAAGCGCCCGCAATAACATTACGAGAGTATTTCTGCAGGAGTACAGGGCGGCAATAACCATCAAATAACGTGGATACAGCCATTGCCTCGCCCATGACTTCATCGGTGATCACAATCCGTCCCGTCTTCGTTCCAATTCCGATTAGCATGACTGGCGTGCGTCCAAAGTCAAAAGCGAGATAAACCGGAGCACCATCAGGAATACGAACACTATTACGAGAAATAACATGAAGAGGAACGCGAAATTCAGGAAAAACTACCTTACCGGTTTTCAGTGGTGAAAACTGCCCTTCGACATAAGCTCTAATATAATCATCTGAATTTCCCAACATCTTATAATAATAATTATAACCATCAGCCAGATTATGAATATTTTCTGCTTTCGGATTCGGTATCCAATCACCACCCGGATCTTTCGGTCGCATTAATGCAGGAGGTTGTTTGAACAGTTCAAAATACTCACGACCAATTTCGTGCTCTATTTTTTTCCAAATAGTTTTTTTTTGTAATGACCAGGTATAAACCCAATGACTTTCTTTGGGGCCGTTTGTGGTAAATAACATGCCCGTCCAGGTAGGTGTGCCACGGACAGCTGATGGATAACGTCCAATACGTGTTGAAATAATTTCGACAATTTCTTCGGGTATTTCTGAGGCTTCATCAATCATGACGCCCGTCATTTCTGCCCCCAGCGCATCCCCTAATGCGGCTTCACTGTCCATTGCGGCAAACTGCCATTCACTGTGAATATGTGTCCCATCCGGTAAATCCATCTGCCAGGTCGCCAGAATGTTGGGACTTTCCACCACATGACAGTAATTCATGAGGCCCCCCATTGCCAGTTTAAACGTTTCTAATGTGTTACGTTTTAACTGTTTGTTTGTATTGCGAATTACAACCCATCGTGTATACCGAGTACGGTCGGCATTGGCGGCTAACTGTATTAAAGAACGGATAATCAAATCTTTAAAGGCATAGGTGGTTTTTGCTGATCCCGCAGGGCCAATCACTCCCCGGATATAAGCACTACTTCGGTGCATCTGTAATAGAGTTTGATGTTTATCGAAACTTAAGTCTACTTCCAGTCGCGCCATTAATCCGCCTCCATATCAATCACAACTCCCTGTTCCGATACGGCTTTTAACTTAGGTGAAAATGGACTCTGATCACCAAAATTAAACACAATATTCGCTGCAGAACCGGGACTTATCATATCGCCTTTTTCATTACGCGGTATCGCATCAGCAATCTGTGCCATTGCGGTAAAGGCCCGTACACGATCCGAATCTCTTGTGTCCTTATTCATCACTAAATCGTGTATAGCATCGAGTTGGGCGTCCACCATTAATTTTGCTCTGGCACGCAACATGCCATTAACATCCTTCTCCATGTCTTTTCGGAACGTTTTAACCAATAAAGCAAAATCGTCCTCTTTCAGTTTTAAAAGGACATCATCATCAGACAGGCTATACGCTTTACAAATAAGACTAATTTTATTATCACCAAAATAAGCGATATCTCGCGCCAATGTCACATCTGTCGCCAGCATCGTCTGCAGCTCACTGCGCAATCGGTCATGAATAACCTGGCTTGACCTTTCACTGTCAGGAAATTTTCGCTCATCAGACCAGAATTTTGATGTCTCGTCCCAGGGTTTTTCCGCTAATTGACTAATTACCGAAAGCGGATCATGCTGTTCTTCATCAAATAACGAAAAAGGAAAATCATCTGGCCCCAGCATAAGATGTAGTGGCTTGTCACCAAACATACGCGATTCCTCAGAGGTCATATGTCCTATCCTAACGGTACTATTATTAAATCAGCACAAAATTTTCCACGTTATACCCGATTTGGCGATGGCTGCATTTTTGCCCCCGGCTGTTCCTTTTCTAATCCTTGTTATTTTGGTAAAGGTTGTCTCTTTCAAAAAGGCTGTGCTCTCAATTTTATCCCTGATAATAAGCCTCATCCTCCCCATCAAACGGGTGAAGGTAATGTGTTTGCTGAGAACTGTACCCTTATGTATGTTATTGTGGGTGCTGCCAATGTAATACGCAACCCGGCCACATACCAACCTGTCTCACAAGGCGTTGGTACCATCATTGGTGATGGACATAATGTTAATAATTCCTGTCAAATATCCAGTACTATTCCGTACACAAAAGGACAGGTTATTTCTGATTGTCATGTGAGCCAGAATTGGAAACAAGCCTCACAACCCGATGGCTTTACTCACGATACCGCTAAAGTCAAAGACACCTCCTGGGGGATAACATGATTCAATTAAAAGACAGTGAAGCTCTTTCTGTTCGAGTAACTGATTGTGCTACCAATAAAAATCAAACGAATAATACACAATCTTATCAATCCGACTATAATGGGAAATCCTATAAACCACCGGTCACATATCAGGGACGAACAAAGAATGATCCTATTTACTCGGCTTAAATTTGAACATATTCGCTTCGTACAACAACATAGTAACCAAATTTAATAACTCTCTTACATCATCTAGTGATGCACCTGTGGGAAGGACTGATCCCATATTCGCTGGATCATTTTTATACTTATCAGAAATGGCTGCCAGACTGTATATATACTCCGGTGATGTTGTGCTTCCTAATTCCGTATGATCAAGATAGAATTTTACTCGGCCATCTTCTGCAAAACCTAGTACGCCACCGCCAAATTTCCCCATGACTGAATCCGCTAGGGCATTAACTTTTCTAAAGCCCGAAAAAATCGCATTCACAGCCTCTTCATTGAAGATTTTATCTTCTTTCTCCTTATAGAAAATATAATTCGAAGCATTCCAGTAAGCGCCTGAAACATCCTGTTTATAAACCTGTCCCATACTACTGGTTAAAGGTTCCGCCCAATCAATTAAGTCCTTATTGTTATTATTAAAATCTCTAACGACGACTCCTGTTGGTATGTGTGCGATTTGATACGAACCATTATCACTGACAATCACTTTTATTTTGTCTGAACGATCAAAATAATCTGGCGCATTTTTCATGGTATGCGGTGACGGATTTTTTTCTGCGTCGTAATCGCCTTCCCAAATAATGTAAGTCATTGGTCCCGATAACGTATTAAAATCCACCGGATTTACTTTTGTTGAAGGTAGTTCCTTTACATTCACCAATTTTTGTAACTGCTCTACATTAACCGCATCATAAGACGATACACCTGCTTTGACATTGGTGAGTATTCGCTGTATATCGTCGTTATAATTGCCTATGGATACCGTGTCAGGATCATCCGCCCTACTTTTATATCCAATAGCAACACTTCCTTTAGGACTCGCCTCGGCATCACGACCTATAGCTACACTGTTTTCTTTCGCAGAGCTATATGCACCAATAGCAATAGCGTGATCTGCTGTTGCATATGTATTTGAACTCATAGCAATAGATTGCCTTCCTGTTGCCTGTGAACCTGCACCTATCGCTATTGCCCCTGTATCATCTTCAGTAATTGCTCCCGCAGAACCCGCATCTTTTGTATCCGATGTAAGAGACAAACATTGTGGCACCGTTGGGTCAACACCAACTACATATAATCCCTCTGGAGTAAATTTCAGCCCGTTTCCATCTTTCACCGAAATATTCAAATGAATATCATTACCCTGCGTTACCTTAAACGCTTTTGAAAAAGATAATAGCGCATCAATCCCATCAGGACTCCAATTCAAAATACTCGGCGCATTACTATTTATCTTAACTTTATATGGATCGGCTTGCGTTCCGTGCCCTGAAAAAAAAGATGAGTCAAAGACTAATTTTTCGTTCTCACTTTGAGGACTGAACAATCCATCATCTTCTACAGTCAGTGTATTCCCCGCTTTCTTCGAAATCCTCAGCTGGACATTATAACCCTGCACAAAGTTAAAAGCGTTTGAATCAAAAAGTAATGGCACATTAAGTCCATTAGGACTCCAACCCAAAATATTCGTCTGCGAATTGTTAATCATAACTTTATATGGATCGGTTTGTGTTCCCTTTCCTGAAAAAAAGGTCGGGTCAAAGACTAATTTTCCGCTCTCACTTAGTGGGCTAAACAATCCATCCTTTTCTAAAGTCAGTGCATTCTCTTTTTTACTGGATAATTTCACGCCAATTGTCGTTGTCTTATGTGTCTCATCAACAATGGTCTGCTGAGTGATGATTGATTGATCCCTTGCACTGATTTTGTCTTCTATGGTTGGGCCAACTTTCCCTTTCATTGAATCAGCAAAGGCTTGCTCTGACGTATCTGTTCCGGGTAGTTGTCTTGACTTCCAGAATTCATACGCCGATTCACCGGTCTTCCCTTCCATGAATTTCTCAAAAGCACACGGCGATGTATCCGAACCCGGAGGTTGCTGTTCTTTCCAAAATTCATAAGCCGATTCGCCTGGTGCACCACGACGCATAGGACGATTACCTAATGTGCGATCATTTTCACAACAGCTCATTTTTTCACCCTCAATAAACCTATTTTTTAAAAAGTATATATCTTAACCAATGACTTTTATATCGTATTCCCAACTGTCACCCTTTTTCATATTTCACTCCCGAAATCAGAATATTTCACATGGGATTTTGCGTATAGAAAAGTACGCCAGAAACTCATTTACTTATTTACTCAAATACTCATTTGAGTTTTTACTCTTACACTCATTATCTCATTTACTTATATGAAGTTATGCATTTTTACTCCTTTACTCACCTTATTTCTTTACAGATTAGGTTGTTTATTAAATACTAAGGTGTTTATTAAGTAATCCTTCTATCATTTGAGTAAATGTGTATATGAGTAAAAACACATTTGAGGGTATAAATATGAAAGTACTTTCTTTTCTAAATCCGAAAGGTGGCTCAGGTAAAACAACAGCTGTCATTAACATCTGTACCGCGCTAACTCGCGCAGGATTCAATATTGCGGTTGTCGATACTGATCCACAAATGAGCCTAACGCACTGGAGCAAATCAGATAAAGCTGCATTCGATGTATTCACGGCGGCTTCTGAAAAAGATGTCTACAGCATCAGAAAAGATTTAGCTGAATATGACTTTGTTATTGTTGATGGTGCAGGTTCATTATCCGTTATCACGTCTGCGGCGGTTATGGTAAGCGATCTTGTCATTATTCCTGTCACACCAAGTCCATTAGATTTTGCTGCTGCGGGTAGTGTCGTGACTGTACTGGAAGCACAAGCGTATAGTCGTAAAGTTGACGCACGTTTCCTGATAACACGTAAAGTAGAACACGCTTTAATGCTTAAGGTACTTAAAGAAAGTATTAAAGAGACCGGTGTCGAACTTCTTCGTACAGCAATCACAAACCGTCAATCTTATGTCAAATCAATATTAGATGGTGAGAGTGTATTTGAATTAAATGATGGCGCGGCAAAAGGTGAAATCGAGGTTTTGACTAAAGAAATAACTAAATTATTTGAGTAATTACTCATTTACTCATATGATGTTATGAGCTAATTCTTTGGGAGAGATAAAAATGGCACTCGAAAAAGCTCATAGTAGCACTAAAAAAATGACCTTTGGTGAAAATCGAGATCTAGAACATGTGATGAGTACTTCACCGCCACCAGAAGTAAAAACCAAGCGTGTAAACGTCAATTTTGGGGAAGAGAAACATAAACGCTTTAAGGCCGCTTGCGTAAAAAATGGCACATCCATCACTGACTTAATCAATAAACTTGTCGATGATTGGTTAAAAGAAAACGAAAATAAGTGACTGTTCGCCACGATAGGGTGGCGACCGTTTACAGCAAATTTTTTACTTCACATTTGTATTATTTTTCAGGATTGTTCAGTTCATTATTGGCGCGTTTTAACGCAGCATATTCATGGCTTTCGTTAGACAAAAAAGGGCTATATGTAGTTTGTAACGCTCTAAAGCCAAAATATTTCAAACCTGCAATCCATTTTCACTAACCCACATTATAAAATATTACAGATTGATAATTATCGTTTCTTAGCGATTCAATTTGTTTAGATAGTTATACATTATATTTAGCGTATTTAGTATACATTTACACCAATTTAATACGGCACCCTTCCTACAAGAAAAAAAATAGTGATATATCCGTAAAATTAACCTAAAATAGTAAAGTTTTAAAATATACACAGCCATTTTATTAAATTATTGGCTGTAAATTTTAGATAATGTTAATTTATTATTAATATAAGGAAATTATATGCTAAAAATAAAAAATAAGATGTTTTTTTTGTTTGGTTTACCTTTTTTCTTTTCTACTGCATATGCAGAAGGCAATTTTTTTAGTAAGGAACAAATTTGTAAGGCAGCCATTTCTGTAGAAATGCTTAAAGATGTTAAAATTATAAAAACAGTCAAATCTGGCGATTTACCTCAAGTACGGTATACCCGAAAAGAAGATGGCAATAGTTTTTTATATCGGTGTAAATTTTCAGGAGATCAAGTTATTTGGTCTGCTTTCTTTAAGGATACACAATCTTGGGGACGATGGCGTGATGGAACGTATGACGCTGTATTGAGTTATGAGGTGTCTGATGGAAAGTTGTCTATTCATTCCTCTTTGACTGACAGTGTCACTTTTTTCGAGAAAAACATCTAAATAAATTGAATAAAAAACATGCAGGCGGGTATTTGATTTTATGCGTTTTTTCAGTATTTTTATGTTGTCACTAATTACCTTGATTATGTCGGAAACAGTTTCTGCAACATCACTCTGTCGCCAACTAGCCCGCGATAAGTTTATAGAAAATGACCTAAATCCTGCCATAGCAACTAAAGAAACAGTGAAAGATTCTCTTACACTTATGGCAGACGGCGAAACCTTCTGTAAAACGGTGGTTAAAGTGATCAAACAAGGAAAAAGGACTCCGGAACAAACACGACAATTTGGAATTGAAGTACTAAGAGAAGCAGAAGCTGATTTTGAAAAAGATGGAGATTTGGATGAGCTGGGGTTTAAAAAATATATAGCTGAGATAATTCAAGAAAGTGCAGATATTGCTGAAGGAAAATACAAATAATAAGGATATCTGTTTACCCATAAGCCTGAAATTTAGATAGCTTTACAACTAAAAAATAACTAGGGTGTGTTGACGTTTACCAGAATCAAACATCTTCGTGCAATCGCAACAAGATACGATAAATTGGCACAAAGTTATGGCAGTACATTTGCATTTGTTATTATCTAGTTGCCCATGTTGGTCGAATAAATAATGAAGACAAAACATCAACATACCCTAATATATTGTATAATGAACTCTATTTTTAACATATAGATAAGAAAAAATTGTTATGACAATAAAATTGGGTAAGGTAATTTTAATTGGAATTATTGTTATCGCTGCTTATAATGGCCTCCATAAAGATAAGAGTTCTTCTTCTAGTTCTCACACATCTCAAGATATTTCCAATACTAAAGCTAGCGCTGGAGGTTCACCTGAACTGAAAGCTGAAAGTCAAGTTGTTATTCGCAAAGCAGGATACCAATGCAATATAGTAGACGATGTTTATCCAGCAATATTGGGAGGCTCCGTCACTGTATTTTGTGATGACAATAGATACCAATATACAATTAAGGATCATGGAGGCCGTTATATCGTTGAGGTAAATAACTAATTGATTTTTAACCTATAAGCATAACGATATCATTTCCTCAGAAAGTTTTTTTTTCCAAATGAAAGGTTGAAACTACCATCTTTAGACAGTGGCCTTGAACTTAAATAGTTTGACGTATGTGCGTTTAAACAGCCAAGTTTGACGACTGAAAGTCGTCAAACTTGGCTGCACTAGCATACAGTCACACTAATCATAAGAACAGCTGCCATGAATTTGCTCATGAGGAACCTTATGTTCATATTCTCGCTCGTTTATCACCCGAAGATGGTGTCTAAACGTTATAATCAAATAAGCCTGTTTTGCCTGCTCCACGACATGTTGGGGGATTTCTGCTCCCGCATGAGCGCCCCCAGGTGCACAACAGGCATAGAAGACACTGACGCCTAATAATTTTCCTAAATTAATTGCTGATATGTTGAGTTTTAACCACTCATGAAACATTTGATCACCCTCGTCATAAGGCGTCATGTCTAATGCTTCAAAATAGATATCCTGCATTGTGGTTTGAAATTCGCCGCGACAGAACTGAATACATTGTCTCGAGTCATCTTTATTTCCTATAACAACAATATCCTTTTTACGGGCTTCCAAGATAAGTTTATCCCAGTCGTTATCTGTCAGGTGTTTCACCTTATCAAGCGAATAATAAAGTTCCAGCCCCAGTGTTCCCTCATACATTTCTATGGGGAGAGAAAGGGGGGAGTACGTTATTTTTGGTACAGAGGATAATGCTTTTTCCATGTCTGCCAGAATGGTTTCAACAGTATAGTGTCTCATCTCTATTCCTTAATACGTTTATTACTGGAACAAGTATAGTAGCCGACATTCTCCTCGAACACGTTGGTTTTTTTATTATAAATAAGGGGGGGAGGGGTCTCTTTTGACATAGGAGCATCGGTATATTTTTAAAAAAATATTATCACTTTCAGAGACTATTGTACGGAATGTAAAAAGTCGTCTGCACACGAATACAGAGCATAATCACGTTTAGTGCAGTCGACTTATGAAAATAACATAGGGCTATGGCGGCAAATACTTATTCACTTGTGATATTTAATATAAATTATTAAGAAGCATCAAATATCACACCAGAAATGTAACCATCGCCGTCATCATTTACATATGAGGTGATTTTTAATGAAACCTCCATAGATTGAGATAAAGCAATAAGTAAAGTATTATATACGCCAACCCCCTCTATTTGATAATTAGGATAAGCTAGAAGATAATTTGAATTAACTTTTCCATTTTTATCCTTAAATGTTACTCTAGCATTATTATTTGCACTACCTCCCAACTCCGTTTCTAGTCTAACGATAGTTACTGAATCGATAACACCATCGGCTGTTAAAGTTGATTTTTTCATACTTTCACCTCTATTACAAATATAGTTTTTGTATATGTTAATTTTATGTTTCAGCCATAAGATCATTCATTAATTTCTGTGTCTTTGTACATATCATTACTAATCAAAATATCAACCACGAGTGATGTTAACGTTATTAAATTTTCACTTTCGTATAACTTATAATTCTCTTCAATAATAGGTGATATCTGTGAAATCATTCCTTTCCAATCATCTCTTTTTAATGAATCCTCCATGCGTGACATCATGAACTCTAAATCTTTAACTTTCGAAAAAATATGAATTATAATACTTTCATAATTAAGTTTAATGCCATAAAGCGCTTCAGAAAGATTTAACGACCCTTTATTTAGAATATGGGAAATCAAAAACTCTTGTTGTTTCTTAAATAATCCAACTGTACTTCTAGAAGCTTTTTCTAATAAAATATTATATGCCTCTTGTGTTTTATTTATTTTAATTGCCAAAGATACCGAACCAACCACAAGAATACTTAAAGAAGTGACAAGCGCACAAATAGCAATAATAGTAGCAGTAGTACTAACAGGATCAACAAACTCAGAAGTAGGAGTAGGAGTAGGAGTAGGAGTAGGAGTAGGAGTAGGAGTAGGAGTAGGAACAATTTTATCATTGATATGATCAGATGGGCGTAATTTATATCTTGTTATATTCTTTCTATACTTCAAATTAGCTTTTTTCTGCTCAGAGCTAGTAGCTAGAAAACTCGTAATCTTACTATATGTTGATTTTTCTTCTGCTAGCAAATCATCAAGATATTCAATTTCTTTTTCAAATTCCAAAGATGCTTTTCTTAATAACTCTATATCTTTTCTTTTCGCCCTTGCTCCAAACGTTTTAATAAGTTTTCTTACTGATAGTGTTTTTTCAAGAAACCCATGGTCTGTTCTAAAAGTATCTATTTGTTTCATAGCTACCTTAAGTTCCATAACTACATCATTGATACACCCTCTTATCTCAAATATATCTGGAAACCATCTATTTAAACTAGTATTGAATTTTTTCATTGCAATATCAATTCTATTTAGATGTTCATTCATGGTTCTAAATTTAAATAGAATTGAGGTGTAAATATTTAAATCAACAGATGAAAGACTTTCGCTATTTAAATAAAAGACTCCGCTCTTTAAATAAACATGATCGTTCTCGGAGAAAATATTTTGATCAATAGATTCCTGTACCCCATTAATTATTTCATTCAATACTTTTGATGTGTGAGTATTGGGTGATATCATTAAATTACCTTTTTTTAAAAGTATCATACTTCCATTTAGGTTATAACATGCATTGATAAATTCCTGAATCTTTATACTAAATTGTGGTAGTTTATTATTCCCCATGTTAATTCCTAGTATTAACGATAAAGAATGTGGATTTTAAATTGGTAAAACTGTAAATTCTGTTAAGAATACAACATTTTCAGAATTCAATTACACTAAATTTTATTATTCCCTGTATACGTATTTATTAAAATTCAGAATTACACAAATGATTGCTAACATAACTCAGACAATCGAGTGCAAACGATTTTTGATATTCTGAGTAATAACCCCTGAAAATAACCGTTCCATAATGGTATTGATGTGCAAATTTTCTATGATTAGTATGGTGTTTTTATAAAACGGAATGATATGTTATTTGACATAGGAGCATTGGCATATTCTGAAAAATAGTAAGGATCTTGTGAGGTTGCCCCACCGGCCGCCATGCGTCATGGCCACCGAATTTCCCATAAGGGGGACTTCCCTAGCGGCTAAAACGTACTTCTTTCACCAGATAGAACACAAGTTAACTTATTGATTATTAACATAATTTTGATTATATAATGACAGTAAAGCGCAGTGTGACAGGCTTTATTGTCTATATCATAATTAAAAGTTCCCTTTTCTATTCAGTCAATTAGACACAAAAAAGCCCCGCTAAACGCGAGGCAGTTAATAACTGATACATTTTTAATCTATCAAAAAGTATACTTTTTGATGTTTACAGAATTTCCCTCTTAAAAGTCCTATCATAAATGTTTTATCAAATCATCTAAGAAATAATGATAGTATTTTGCCTTTTAAGTTCAGAATAGCAGACATAAAAAAGCCCCGCATAGCACGAGGCATATAATATAGATCACTGATTTTTATTTTATCTCGTCAATTTCTGGAATGGGTTGTTCTTTCATTGCGTCCAGTTCTAGTAACAAATCTAAACGATTGGTAGGATCAAGCTGTAAGAAAAGCGATTTTATCAGCTTATATTGTCGTGCTTGTGGCAACATAGTAAATCCCTCCGCTATATCACACATTTTTGTTACTGCGAGGAATGATTTAGCCTTGATTTCGTCGTCGCGTGTATCTGCCCCTTTCCCGCCATTTTTCGCGTTATCATAGCGACTTTTTGCCGCATTAAATAAACGCCTTAAATTATTAAATACCACGTCTGCATTGACGCATTCGTCTGTATTACTATCAATCGCAGTTGCTTTCAGCTCGCCCCTATCAAACATATCTTTAATTTCTTGTTTGAAAAAGGGTAAAACAGTTTCTAACACTGATCCTTTTTTAACTATTTGAGTTACATAGAAAATAAAAACTTCCGCTTTTAATTTATGATCTGCTTTTGCTACGCGATACACTTCATTAATTAACGTTTTACGCGCGTCTAAACCATTTAGTTTGTACTGATCATGTTTTGCTACTGTCTCTTTCACTTTTTTCATATCCGCAATCGCAGCGGCTGCAATAGTCGCGTTTGCCGCGCTTTTCTTTTGCGTCTTAACGGTATTCGTCAACATAATAAATCCTCTCTCTGTAAGTGGCTATATTGCCTGATATGCAATCAATATAGGTTATTAATTAACCTATGTCAATTTCTCGATACTAATAACAAAAATAAGAGTACTGTATGTAAATACACATTTCGTTTTTATAACAATCTGTATGAGGAAAAATGATCTCATTATTCAGAAAGATAAATTCCAAAAACGAAAACATTTCACTGGGTCAATGGGCTATTTTTCTTTTTTTGCGATCACATACGTAAGGTGCCGTTATTTCGCCGAGGAGAATCAGATGTTTTTCATACACCGTCAAAATGAATATTAAGCCACTTTTAGTGAATTAATATTCAACTGTATTATTAAGTTATGCTAATACACATAATTTTTTTTATTCATTCTCTGTGTGCGCGTCACAGAGCAAGCAGCCTATATGACATATCTTTATTCCCGCCGTGTGCAGAAATGCGCTGTACGTTATTTATAGAATGATTCTTTCTGTACATTTCAAGTAGCAAGCCGCTCTGTGGGAGCCAGAAGCAAGCGAAACATTTATTTAACAAATTGATACGTAGTATTAACAATCATTATAAATTATTCCTTTCTTTATCAATCAGTTACTGATTAGACATAATACAGCTATTTTGTACTTTGATGTGATGTTGTTTGTAACTTGTTGTTATTTAAGTGTGCGCAGGAAATAAAATTTGTATAGACGTTTGCTAAACGTATCGGCGCACCTTATGTCATGTATTATCTCTCTCTGTGTCAGAGATACAGCTATTTTTATTAGAAAAAATCGCAATATAAATGGCGTGAGGAAAGAAAAAAGAAGTATGTATATAATATTATTAATTAATAATAAATATATAAATAAACGTATTATTTAGTTCTCTAAATATCGTGCTATTTTTTACTGTTTTTTGCAAAAAAGATCTATCGAGATCTTCGAGCCTAAAAAATTCTCTTCTATGCTTTCTCCCATTCTTTTTATTTCTATTGTTAGCGAGATCTTTTGTTAGTTTTTAGCAAGTGTCATATTGTGTGCAATTTTTCTATTTAACATCTTGATTAAAAACTAGAAAAAAATGCTGCAACGCTTAAAAATACCTACGCAATAAATTGATTTTATTAAATAATTATCTAAAAAGTGGTAGCAAAAATTTAATAGTACACTCTAATTTATCACGTGATTTTTATGCAAAACTGAAATAACAATCTTGTCAATTGACATACTTCTATTTCTTGGAAAAATCAATTATGCCTGATGATACGAAAGGTAAATCAAAACAAGAGGAAATTTTAAGATGAATATGTCAGAACTGACTGAACAGATGAAACCGGAATATGTTTTACTGGATTTATCTAAAGAAGGAACTTTCCCTAAAGTATTTGTGCTAGAAGGCGAATTTCTGCCTGCAACAGAGACACAACTGGCGCGTATCGAATTACGCAGCCGTGATGCGCAAAGTGTTATTTATCTCCGAGGTAGTATGGATGCGCAGGATGCAGCATCGGCTGCCGTAAAAAAATATTATGAGCACGTAGGCATTACAATAAGTGATACGGTAGTGGAGCATATTGTGTTCGATTGGCCTAAAACAATGAAGTTTACCGTCGTACTTTTTGTTGTTGAAGGCGTATTATGCGCTTTAAAGAAATGAGTATCGAAAAGCCTTAGTCAGAATTATCTAAAATTTTTTTATTTTCCATTGTGCAAATTACAATTAGTTGCAATACTTCTTTTTGTAACTTGCACAGCGATTCCTAGAGGTAACTTATGGCAATAGAAACTATAGATCATTCCACGCTATACCGTTTAGTTGAAGCGGGTGTGGTTAGTGAAGCTCAGGTTGTGAGTACGCTTGGTGGCTGGGTAGTGACAGTGAAATACGGCATGACAGAGTGTTCGTTAGCCGCTCAACGCAGTCGTCAGGTACGGCTGTTTAAAAAATTGGAAACATTAGTTAATTACCTGAAAAACTTAGGTATTGCACAGTTTAATGTTGATGCGTCCAACTACAGTTCAGAACACCAGAGCAAGAATGCACGTCCAGATAGAGCCGTGGCGTTAAAACGGGCGCATGAAGCGGCGGCCTATGATGAATGGTTCAGAACACAGGTACAAACATCTCTTGACGATCCGCGCCCAGCGATAGTACATGAAGACGCCAAACGTCATTTTGCGTCCCTAAAAGACAATCTACGTAAGAGGATATGATGCGTCTTGAGTGGAAACCTATGGCTTTGGCTGACAGGGAGCAGATTATGGAGTATATCGCTCAGGATAATCCACAGGCGGCGATTGCGCTTGATGATGAATTTGAAGCATCCGCAGAACGAGCTTGTTTGCAACCTGAGATGTATAAACCCGGCAGGGTAAAAGGAACACGGGAAATCGTGGTGAGGCCACATTATATTCTAGTATACCGTGTTAAACGGGATATATTGATGGTTTTACGCGTTCTTCATGCTGCGCAACAATGGCCAACGACGAAATAACCGGATTTTGGATGGTTGAGGCATAAAATTCCAGAACAGTGATAAGACATAAGGGTCTAAAAGGGGGACTAATGTCACAAGGGGCAAGGTTCGTAGAGAACAGTTATTTAAAAGAAACCACAGAGGCTATGCAGGCGCAGCTAAAAGAAACGGTGTGGTTTTATATGCAGGGTAATCTGGCTGAAACGCGGGAACTATTACGTTGGGGGCCGAAGAATCCCGCGTGTCCACGTGTGTCGGATATTCGGGCATGGATGAAAATACTGGATCTGAATACCGTCGGTATTGCGCGTTTATTTGGCGTCCAGCGGACAACCGTAGCAACAAACTATCTGGGGCCGAAATTGGATAAACAGGTAGGTATGACTGTACCACGCCTGCTGCGTGCCGCATTGTTAACAGGATATTTTAAACACAATCCTGATGCTCCCCAGTATTATGCGGCGATGAGCTTATTGGATGAAATCATCAAAAACGGCGAGCTGGACACCATATGGTGCAAAATTGTGCAGGCTAAACGCAAAGGCGCAAAACCCGAAGTCATTGACCAGTTAAGGCAATCGGCCATTGCGACCATGTGTCCGCAATATCCCGTGAGTTTATCAGACGCGAGCAGTATGACGGGATCGGATAATAAAATTCCCCCCAAAAAAGTACGACCATCGCGGGAAGTTTATCGGATGGAAGCGGCTGACAAACGGCGCTTAAATAAGGATTACTCACGCCATGTGATTGTTGATGAAGATTTTACGGGCGCGACATTGGACGGCATATACAATGAAACGGTATTCGTAAATTGTATCTTTAATAAAACCACGTTCGTGGGTCAGTTCTATGATGCTGAATTTTACCAATGTCAGGGTACAGAAATCTTACTCAACGGCTTATTTGACCGTGCGCAGTTCTACGAAGCACGATTTGATGTGCTCGAACTAAAAGGATCATTCACATTTAGCCGCTTGATATCCTCCTTTTTTGGTAATCCCAACGGAATAGAGGCACAACCGGAGCAATTTGCAGGCGCGGAGGGTATTCTCTCCTATGTGGATATTTCCCTGCCAGAACCCCGCACGATACAAGGCCGCGAAACATTGTCAAAATGGATACAAATTTTTCCTGCAGCAAAAGCGTGGTCACGAACCACTCAGCCAGGCACACCAATGGGTGATGTCTTACACGCGGCATATTTTGGGGAATAAGGTAGTCCGTGATATTGCGCAGCATAAAATCTGGTATACAGAAGTTGCAGCATATTCTCTAAACGCAATAACTGAGATTGCTTGATTTACGACCACAACATGCGATAATTGTATTAATAGTTAATACAACGGAGGCGATATGAGAAAGATTACAACGATTAGTATGGGCGATCAGCTTGACGGATTTGTTCAGCGTATGATTGAAAGCGGTCGCTATGGAAACGCCAGTGAAGTGATGCGTTCCGCATTGCGTCTGCTTGAACAACAGGAAACGCATGATGAAGTGATACGCAAGGCGGTTATTGCGGGTCTAGAAAGTGGTGAAAGTGCATTAACCTTACGGGATATTGCCGAGCAGAGGAAGCGTAAACACAATGTATAGACTCTCAAAAGAGGCAGCCGAAGATTTTGCCGGAATTTATGACTATACATTCCGGCAATTTGGTGAAACTCAGGCTGACCAATATACGGAGGCATTAGAAGAGTTCTTCGATACATTAGCCAGAATGCCGCATATGGGGAGGGAATACGATGTTGTTCCTGACGTTATGCGCATTGAGTTTCACAAACATACGATTTTTTATAGGATTCGAGAAAACGATATTTTCATTGTGCGTATCCTCCATCAACAAATGAATCACACTCATTACTTCCTCTAAATCGGGGAGTAATGAGCGTGATTTTGTCATATTTTCTTTTCTTCATTTAAGGTTAAATCTCGTTTATACGATGATGCAACGTCTGGATATTTTCAATTTCAACCATAATTAAAGAGATAGCCCATGCTGATTATGGCATGGGTTTTCTTTCGCCCCCTAATTTGACATATATACCCTACCTGAGAAAATAACCTGACTGAATTAGATCAAACGATAATCGTTTGATTGTCACCTATTTATCTTTAATCACTCAATTAATTGAGGAGTTGCTTATGCTCTCAGGTATAGAACCCATCACGAAAAAGAAAATCAGATATGACAGAATGCTGACTTTTTTACCCCGTCATTTTGGACATTATTTTATGAACGCAGAGACCTATCTTTATAACTGGATGGATAGATACGCCGAGGATTATAACGGGGATTCTTATTCATATTATGAACTATCTAATCAATCAATATTAATTTGTCCTGATAGTGGCTATTCGTTATGGTCAGAAAATGGTTCATCTTTTGAAGATTTATCACCAGAACAAGTTGGTATTACGGCAACCCTATTTTTACTGAATCATTTCATTTTTAAGACCTACGAACAGGAACCGAAACTGTCAGAGCAATTTAGTCAAAAATACGAGGGTTTAATGGATTATGGTGCAGGGTTAGGGAACGATATCTGGACACCAATACGCGCTTTAATTGATTAGTTTCCCCCTGCTGACAAAACTTTCCTTTCATTAAATAAAAACAGCACCTATCTCATTAATTTTATGAGTGATATTTCGTAATCATTTGACATAGGTGCATACAAAAAGAGAATAGTATTCATCGAAAAGAAATATTATTTATCTGTGAGGTCTGAATATGACACCTTCTATTTTCGTCACGACAAAAAAGCGTTTCGCACAAGATCCTGGTCACGGACGCTGGTTTGATCTACTGGATTATACGGATGAAGAAGATTTTCTAGATAACATTAAGACTTTTTATGGGGAACTGGATGAGGACGATAGCTACTTTTTTCCCGATTGGACGGATATCCCCAAAGAAGCACTTAAAAAAGAGGGGCATGTGAACTGGGAATATATAGACGTATTATCTGAGTTAAGTGGCGATAGCCAAGACGCCTATTATGAATACTGTACGAATCTTCTTTATATCGTTGATAAAGAAAAATTTGAAGACGCATATATTACCACACTTGCACCATTAGAATCAGAGAGCGATTTTATTATACAGTATGACAGCGATTTTTTAGATGATGAAGCGATCCCTGAGATATGCAGGTTATATTTTGATTGGGAAGTCTATACACGGGATCGATTTATAGATACCTACATATGTTACGGGCAACATGTTTTTTATCAAATATAATTAACGTAGGCGATAACAGGAGAAAAAGTGATGGCAAGATTTATTACTTTGCCAGCTGGTCAGGTTGTGAATACGGCAAATATTGTTTATATAACGAATGTAATGAAAGTACAGCGCGACGCATCAGGTCAGATTGTTGCAATGACTCTAAAAGAAATTGAGAATGCCCCAGAGCAGCACTGGTATGCGTTTCGCGTAAATATGATCAATTATCATATTTGGGTATTCGGACAAAATGTTACTTCTGAGCATTCCGCTCAGAACGTTCGAAATAGTATCACCACGCAATTAACCACCGTCTAGGAATAATGCCTATGCCAGAGCTTCAATTCGAAACGAGAACGTCGGCTGTTGTCTCTACCGCACACTTATCACAGTCAGACATAGAATTACTCACACAGTACAGTCAGAATGCCCCCGACGAAGGGGATATAGTGGTACGTATCCATAAGGAGGGAGTCGAGATCTGTCTGGCAACAGACGCACATTTAGCGTGTATGGAGAACATAGCAGATGCTCTTGACTTATCTGATGGTTTTCTCAATAATCTTCAACGAGTGAAAGAGACGTTGCCAGACCTTTATTCTATCGTGTTTGATCAATATGCTTTCTTAGTTTCCGGTTTAATCGAATTTGAGTGGTAGTCCAAAAGTTGGGTGATGAATTATTCATTCCTATTCAGACATTTTTAGCCCCACACATCATAGGGGCTATTTTTATACACTCGTTTGAATATATTAAGCCAGCAGAGCTAATCATCGTCATCCAGATTCCAAGATACTTTTTGTGTAATTGAGCTAAGTCCATATTTACCAACTAATAAGTCACACTGCATTTCGATT
Source organism: Xenorhabdus bharatensis (assembly GCF_037996705.1). Taxonomy (NCBI): domain Bacteria; kingdom Pseudomonadati; phylum Pseudomonadota; class Gammaproteobacteria; order Enterobacterales; family Morganellaceae; genus Xenorhabdus; species Xenorhabdus bharatensis. The sequence goes on from NZ_JBBMXG010000023.1 coordinate 49,490, forward strand.
GAAGCAGTTATTGTCCTACCAGGAACACCTTCTTCACTTCGATGATATCCACTAGCCTTAGCAGCGAGTGTAACAATAATAAATTTATCATCAAAAATAGTACTATCAATATAAATATCATCTATATTTTCAATAGTAGTATCTGACATTGCTATAGGTTTTGACAGCCCCTCGTCCTGCAATATATTGTATTGTTGAGTTTCAGCATATTCTAGGCATAATTTTTTTAAATCATTACTAGTAATAAACTTAAAATTTTTATCTTCACACAATATATTAAAACAGTCAAAAATTAGATCTGCAGAAAAATATTCATTATCTGAACCTTCATCCAATACTATATTATCAAGCCGTTTAGCCAATAGATCATCATAACACACGTACTCAATTTTTTCTAAAGTCTCATTATTAAAATTTTTATCATCAAGAAGTTTATCAAAGCTCTCATAACCAAAAAGTGCAGCGACAATTTCTCCTAATGTTTTTAAAGAAATGTGTATATCGTCTTCATTTAAACTTTCTTCTATTTTCAACATCAGAAAATACGCAGATGGGAAACGGAGAGAAGCAGCCCCCTCCCTAATTTTCGCAGTCTCACTCTGAAATCGTTCTCTGTCTAATTCTGCTCGTTGTTTTTCTGATTCTGCTTGTCTATTCTTTGATTCTAAATTCAATTTAGATACGCTTGCTTCGTTTTCTGCCGTTTGCTTTTTCGCTTCTTGCTCTTTTTTTCTTGCTTCTAAACGAGATGTTCTCAGTTTTATATGTTGCTGTACCTCATTTCGTTTATCAATATCAAGTTGAACCAACTGCTCCAGAAATGGTTTATTTGGATTAGCTTTTAGTTGCTCTGCTTTCAATTTTTTTTTGCTCAATAGTCTTGTTTAACTCTATATCAATAGCTTGATTATGCAGCTTTTCATTAACCAAACGCTGAATAGCATTAATTTTTAGAGATATCCAAGGAAAAATAAACAAATAAAACAAGGTAATACTCAACGGAATGGTAAGCAAATAGTTCCATTCCAACAAAGGCGTTCCAGAGAGATATTCTTTAAAAAAATTAATTCTTTCAGTTATCTTTTTCTCTCCCAAAAAAAGTAATGATAAGGGATTCCAATTACATATAACCCAAGTACAGATAAATGTGCCAATAAATGGGTCATTTATTCTTGTTTTCGCATTTCCTGCTATTGAGGAACAAATATCATCTATAATTTTCATTTTTTCAAAACCGATAAATAACGAGTTAGTTATAATTGCGCAAAATTTTAATCATTCCTCTCTCGTGACTAACTATATCAATATAGTCTGTCTCATGAGACCTCATAGTCTATCATGATAGGCGACTTAAAATCTCAGAGTATTTATTCTCATTATAGAATTTATTTTTATCTGCTTCTTGCTTCAGGCGGACGCTTTGATAGTTTTTTATAGCTGTTTATTTTACACACTGATCATATTGAGGAATAATAAAGTTTATAAAGATAATTTATGGTCATGCAGTGACAATAAGCCAATTAATTGAGGGTGGGTAATACCCCGCTAGATATTATGCAACACACACTAAAAGAAGCCTATCCCACACAGGAAAAGGCACGTCATGTTGCACAAAGGATGGCTAGTGCGACAGGTGTGCCTATTTGGATTTATCATCGAAAACACAAATGGTTTGTCAGTGGAACAGTGAATTTATATGGACACAGACCGCTCATTCCAACGGTCAAAGAATTCAGGCGCAAACATCCGATTTATACTTACTGGAAACGAACTGATATCCCTACAGTCCATTACATCAGTTTATATGCTGGAAAATATTATATGCTTGTAGATAATGTGATTACCACAGTCCCGTTTTATACGCTAGTCTATTTATTATCACAAGGCAGTCTGTTGGTGATATCACGGACAGATGAAGATAATACAGCAAAAGAAGTGACGTATTATTTGCGACGTTATCTGACAGGTAAGGTCTTATACCGTTCTGTCGGTTTTCGTGTTTTTATCGTTCTTGCGGATAAAGATTGGGATATTCTGAAAACAAAGATGTATAACGCTGCGTTGATTTATGACGCGCTATGGAAGCCACCGGTTGGTATAACACAGGAGGAATCATGGCACGTACCCCCGAATCAAAAGTTAAGGAACAGGTCGATAGTTTACTAGCGCATGTGGGTGCATATGTTCTTACACCCACGACAGGTGGCTTTGGTCGCAGTGGTCATGCAGACAGAATATGTTGTGTGCCTGATGTGCAGGGCGGTCTAGGGTCATTTTTAGCTGTTGAAGTCAAGGCAGGAAAAAATAAACCTACGGCACTTCAATGCCGACGATTACTCTCGACACTCAATGCAGGCGGTTATGCCGCTGTCGTGAATGAAACTAACCTGTCTGTATTTCATACGTGGCTGGCTGCCATTCATAACGGAACGCTTGATGGGCCACGATATCTGTTACCGAACGGAGTCATATTAACGATTAATACAAAAGTTGGAAAATGAAAAACAACACGTTATGGGTAACCGTCATGAAATAAATCGAGGTGGTTAAATGAAATACGTGCATGTAACACTTCCCTGTGAAGAACAGAAGTGGTCATATGATGCAGATGCGGATTTGAATGAAGAACTACTCATTCGTTACATTGCGGATCTACAGGAAAAAATAGAACGGGATGGTGACGGGACGCCCGCACGTTATGATAAAGATAATTTACAAATGGCCGAGCATCATTTGCAATGTTTAAAAGAGCTTTATGACCGGCGTCAAGACACAGTAAGTCCAGTCTTTATGTCAAAATCAGGTGACTGGGTACTGATTTTCTGTCTTATCGGGTTACTTTATCTGATTATCAGGCCACTGATTACTTGGAATGTAACATAATGTTATACGCATACGATTATGGAATTCTGCAAAACGACATATTCAGTGATAAGGAAAAGCAGCAATCCCGTCACAACCTAACACGTGCTCTGACCTCTGATTTTGATCGTATTCCGAAAGTCTTTCTGGATTTTGAAACGTTTTATGATCCTGCCAATAAGTATTCGTTATCAGCAAAAGGCATGACCTATGAAAAGTATGTTCGTGATCCCCGTTTTCAGGTCATACTTTGTTCCTTTCTTATTCCTGATACGGGCGAACGGTACTGGATACCGAACCATAAAGGTGCAGTAAGAAAAGAACTGAATGCCCTCATGTTACACAACTGCAACGTCATCGCACACAACCTCCCCTTTGATGGTTTTATTCTGTCAGATTACTACGGTATAGAACCCCATGAGTTTACCTGTACCATGACGATGGCGCGACCATTACATGGCGCAAAAGCGGCAAACAGTCTGGCCCAATTAGCAAAACGATATTCCCTGCCGAATAAGAAAGAAGAAGTTCACCAGGTGATGGGGATGCGTCTGGAACATTTTACGGCTACCGGGTTACAGCGGTATGGGGATTATGGCCTTCGAGATGTGGATCTTTTGCCACCACTCTACGGTCTTTTCCGTTGGCACTACTCTGAAATGGATATGGTCACCATGTCCGACACGATACGGGCCGGTTGTGTCTGCCAGTTTGATTTAGATAAAGCGTTGTTGTGTGAGTATATCCCGCGCCTGATACAACTACAGGAAGATAAACTGGCAAAAATTTCTGCGGCATTTTCACAGGATGTTGAGACATTTCGTAAACGCTTATCGTCAAACCCTCAATTTGCAGAGGTACTGACGCAGTTGGGTGTGGATGTTCCTATGAAAGACAGTAAGACCGCAAAGAATGCAGATGGGACACCGAAAAAGACGTATGCGTTTGCCAAAATGGACATGGGATTTAAGGCACTCTTAACATCGGGCGATCCGTTTCTTGAGGCTGTCTGTGAGGCCCGTATGGGCGAGAAGTCCACGATTGGGATCACACGGGCCAAAAATCTATTAGATATTGCACATCGAGGAAAGATGCCGGTTCCCCTGAAAGCGTTTGGTGCAACAACGGGACGCTGGGTAGGCTATCAGGATATTAATGTTCAGAACTTCCCCAAACGTGGCGGCGATCTGACGCTACGACAATCTCTGCGGGCACCGAAAGGCTATTCAGTCGTCACCTGCGACTTATCACAGATTGAAGCCAGACGGATGGCTGACCATGCCGGACAGGACGATTTGCTGTTACAGTTTGCCCGCAATGAAGATCCCTATTCTGACTTTGCAACGATGTTATATGGTTATGAAGTCTCAAAAATAAATGGCCGAAAGAAAGAACGTAACGTCGGTAAAGAGGGAATTCTTTCTCTGCAATATGGGTCATGGTTCGAATCGTTTTATTTACGGCTACGCACAGCCTATGATTTAGATGTCACCAAAGAATTCTGCCATGACGCTGTTTTACTTTATCGTGACCGTTATAAAAATATCGTTCAGTTCTGGACGCAGTGCCAAAATGCCTTAGACGTGATGCTTTATGGTGGCACCTATTCTTTTGGCTATGAAAACAACTATATTGCCATGAAAAACAAGATTATTTTACCGGATGGCTGGATACTGCGTTATGACGATCTTCGGATCGCCGGTAAAGATGAATTAAACCGCGACATCATTTTGTATACCGACGCCGAGAAACGGGAAACCCGCAAGATTTATCGCGGCATTATTGCCAATAATGTCACACAAGGCAGTTCTACCCGTATTCTACAGGGAATGATGATGAACCTGCGAAATGACGGCCTTTTTTGGTGTTTAACCGTACACGATGAATTAATTTTTATTCTACCAAACGAAGATCTTTCCTATTGCTGTGAACAAATCCAATACCGGATGAGAGAGCGCCCCGATTGGGCGCAACGGACACCAATTGATTGTGAGCTGACCGCAGGCCCAACCTATGGTGATCAATATGATGAAGCTATCTGGATAGCCTCTGGTTTTAATCAGAGGAATGCTGATGCTCTTTTGAAAGAATGCAACTAAACGAAAATAAGGATAAACCGTGCAGCCAAAAATAAAACGCGATACGTTATTTCTCATTGCCGATGTTGAGACATTATCTAATCTGGCGGGGGATAAACCTTTAGTTTGGGAGGTTGGGCTTGCCTTAGTGCGGGGTGACGGACTCATACTGGGATCGTGGGGGTCACTGGTCAATGTGCATGATATGGTAGCACGGGGGTTTAAACAGACACCTAGCACACTGGCGTGGCTTATGAATCAAGAAGCCGAAGTACGTTTCAGGTTTAAAAAAGCGTGTGAATCTGACACCCCAATACTTATTGATGTCATGCAGGAAATGACAACCTGGATTAAAAAAACCGTCAGTGCGCATATGAACTGGGGTGAAATTCATTTCCCTATTCGTAATCTTTATTTACTGGGGCGTGGTGCTGCGTTTGACTGTCCGATTATGGAAGTCTTATATCGTGAAGTGAATAACGATTCGGAACCACTACCGTGGCTGTTTTATAACGGGGCGTGTCTACGTACCTTTGAAATGATCTTCCCGATTCGGGCACCCAATACAGGCACAGCACATCGTGCGGATCACGATGCTCTTTGGGAAGCTCAATGTTTATCACGACAGCTCGCAGTATACTGGCAGTTTGCAAGCCAGATTAACGCCGCCTGTTATCAAATGGACACACAAGGGCAGTCTCTCACCCCCAACGAACTTATTCCGTTAGGAAAGATTATAACGGAAGATACCGATAGCAAACTCACTCTGTATGCTAAACCCGATACACCGAGCATTTCCCCCTTATCAAATACCTCTCAATTTCAAAATGATAAGCCATGTTTACATCACAACTGTCCAGATTGTCATGGTTTGTTTATAAAATCTAATGGTGAACCATGTATGCATCTCATGGCCTGTCACTGTCCTCACTGTCAAAAGGAGAGTATGTAAAATGGCAAATGTCATTATTACCGTGACCGATCTGCCTGATGGTCAAGTTGATATCAATTATAATTTTGGTAACGATTTTATTGCCCCCCAATGTGATGCCGACTTAGAAAAACTGACGGATGCGCAACAGTTCAGTATTCTCATTACACAATTTATCACGGGCTGGATCTTGGATTCGGAAAACCAAAAGCCAGCTGACGTTCAACCGGTGATACGCATTCCCGGAGCGAAGCGCGATGGGTAAAGTGATATTTTCAGCAAAAGAAAAAGACGACTTAATCGCATATCCCCTGGATCATGATGTGGAATGGCCGAATAAAATTCATAAACCAGTTGGGGGCGGTAAACTTTTGTCGCTGGCCTTATCATTTTCGAAACTGAGTCAGTATCAACAATGTCCACGACGATTTTATGAACAACACCTGACACATAACATTCCCTATACTGACACCCCAGCCACCTTATGGGGAACGCAGGTACACCAGGCTCACGAAAATTATCTGTTAAAAGGCCAGCTGATGGATACGGTGGTGAAAGAAAGAATCGGTACTGGCGTCGCGGATATGTTAAAGAAGAAATTTAATAGTTTAGTAGCCGAACAGCGTGTTGGTATTCCTTTGTTCGGTGAACAGGAATGGGCCATTAAAGCGGACGGCAAAGTAGCAAGTTGGTTTGATACGTCTGCCGTTTTTATGCGGGGAAAAACCGATTTAGGGATGGGAAGTTTAAAAAAACTCTATCTGTATGATTATAAAACAGGAAAAGACCGTTATCCTAAAACCGATCAACTGGATTTAATGAGTGTCATGGCAAAAGCACAGCCAACCATGCAGCATTATACGCAATTTGATAGTGCCCTGATATTCTTAGAAGCAGGCACTGTTAAAACGCATACAACCTCTCTTCATGAGGAAGGACACGCGATACAAATGCGGAAATTTTTACGAGAATCTTTACGTATTATTGATTCTTATGAACGTGATTATTGGCCGGAACAGACATCGCCGTTGTGTGCCTATTGTCCGGTGATGAACTGTCCGTTTAATGCCACGGTTCAGAAGTGAACGACAGTTGACATACGAGCGGATATACTCATGACAATGAAAGAAAATCCAGATGTCACGTTTCTGACAATAAGGGGAGATGCCTTATTGGTGTTATTGCGCAATTTATATGAGCGACGAAAAGAAGAACAGGCCATGCTGGAAACCATTCTGACGATGATGGAATCATTAGATAACAGCGTTCAGTTGGCAGGAGAAGGCATGACTAACGCCAATGCCCGATTGGTCAGTATACTTAAGCAACTGAAACCCAAAGAAACTGCAGGGCTATCTGATGAAGAGATAATGAAACTTGTCGGAGGACAATGGAATGAAACACACTCTTAAGGCGAAAGATTTACAGGCATTAATGACCTATAATCCTGATACGGGTGGTCTTTTTTGGAAAGCACGTACACCAGAACTCTACCGAAAATACAGTCAGGCAGATCAGGGAATGGCAGAACGTTCCTGTACATGGTTTAACCAACGTTATGCGGGTGAACACGTGGGTATCACAATGAATGGCAGTAACACGTATGTTCGGATCGCTATTGGGAGCGGTGCGGGAAACATACGGAAAAATATTCTGGATCTTATTTGGGCCGTCGTGACAGGTAAAGAACCGAATGGCCTTGTTCGATTACTGGATGATAATTGTGCGCGTACCGTGGATAATATTGTGTGTCTTTCTCCTCATATTGCACAACTCTTTCGTAATCCTCGTGCGGGAATTTACCGTAATCGTGAAGAGAAAACATTTTACTGGCGCATTTATCGGGGAAAAGGACTCGATCAGCAAGGTGGCTATCAGACGATTAAAGAGGCCCGCGAAGCTCGTGATAATAAACTCAAAGAATTAGGTTTATGGCAGGAAACATTATTGAATGATGTATATTCATAAGGCTGGATGATGGCAACGTTGCAACTCTATCAGCAACGGGCGCTCGTCATTCAAGGGTCAGAACAAGAGCTAGAACGGGCACGTGTGTTGAATCCAGAAGGGCTTATTGATCTGGGTGACAATACAGTTGCCTATAAGTGGAACTATTATAATGCGGCACTTCTGGCGTTTGCCAATTTACCCGCTGTTAGTCCTATTTATCGGGACTATAATTGGCCCGGCCCCAGTGATTTTCGTCCGTATCAGCACCAGATTGTGTGTGCTGACTTTTTATGTCTTAGAAAAAAGGCCTATTGTTTTGCGGGTACAGGAACAGGGAAGACCGCTATCGGCATCTGGGCGGCTCATTATCTGTATACCCTCGGATTGGTAAAAAAGATCCTGGTACTTTGTCCATCTTCCGTATTATTGGATGCGTGGCAGCCTACCGCTGCAAAATTGCTGTTCGGTGTGGCGGATTTTACGGTAATTGAAGGGTCAGTAAAAAAGAAACAGGAACAGGTCGCCTCGGCTGCGCCGTTTCATATTACAAATTATGAAGCGTTAAAAGGACTTCATAAGGAATTTATTCAGAATAATTACGACCTGATTATTCTGGATGAGAGTACTAAAATAAAGAACAGGGAAACGGATTTATGGACGTTGGTTTATCCCCTTGTACGTAATGCCATGTATGCGTGGCAAATGACAGGAACCCCCACACCAATGGGGCCAAAAGATGCATTCGGTCAGATTTGTATGTTTGATGGTTTTGGTAATACGGTGCCGAATATCTACTGGTGGGAAAATTTAACGACGTGGAAAGTCAACGAGTTTAAACGGCTTCCTCTTGAGGGTTGGCAGGATACCGTCGCAAAATACATGAAACCCGCGATCCGAATTCGAACACGGGATTGTATTGATTTGCCACCAATTGTATATGAATCGCGTTATTTACCCTTAACATCGGTACAGAATGCTGCAATTAAGATGTTACGTGTTCAGCAGACGGTTAATTTGGCGGGTGAAGATATCACGGGAGATAACCAGGCTATTCTGTTGAATAAAGTGGTACAGATTTGTTGTGGTGCCGTGCTTTCTGAAAATGGTGAAGTGGTTGAAATGAAACCCACGAAACGATTGAATGAATGTCTGGAAATTATTCACAGTGAAGAGGGAAAAGTGCTTATTTTTGCGCCATTCCGTGCAGCTGTTGATATGATTGCCCGTTATCTACGCCTTAAAAATATTGCGGTTGGCGTCATACACGGTGGGATAAGTAAGACAGCACGTCAAAAAATCTTCGACAGTTTTCAAGATGATCTTAAAGGACAGATGCAAGTGATAGTCGGTGTGCCCTCCGCATTTGCACACGGTGTGACGTTAACGGCAGCGAGTCATACCATTTGGTTTGCACCGTATAGCAGTACAGAAGTGTATTTACAGGCTAATGCCCGAATGGAACGTAATGGACAGACACACCATATGACGGTAACCGAAATCTGGGGTGATCAACGGGAAAAACAGCTTTATGACATAACCGCAGGACGCGCCGATGCTCAATTAACATTGCTAGATATTTACAGGAGTCTCTTAAAAGACAACCAGGGGGACTAACAATGAGTGATCCTTTTGTCGGTATCTCAACAGCGCAATTGGCCTCAGCCCATATTCAATTAATGCAACAGAAAGAAGCCATTGAAGCCATACACAAGGCGGCAATGATAGAGGAAACAAAAAGCATTGATGATCAATTACGCGTCCTGTATTACGAAGTTCAAAAACGGATGCAAAATGAGAAAATTCATTCATTGGATACGGAATTAGGTAAGGTTCTCTTAAAAACGACGGTGGAATACAGTGTGCAGGATTTGGATGCCTGGGGAGATTTTATTGTTACCAGTCAGGACTTATCTTTTTTCAGTAAAAACGTATCAAAACCACGCGTGGAAGCGTATAGAAAACAGCATGGTGATGCCCTGCCACCGGGATTAAAGGCATTTACACGACAACACATACAATTCAAACCCGCGAAATAAGGAATTCCTTATGAATAATTCTATCGTGACCTTTGATCATAATTTACCCGCGCATTTGCGCGATGAACACGACGGCCTAAGTGCTTACTGGGATGATGTTGGACTGTCTAGTTTTGCTCGTATCAAAATGAAAGGACATATATTGCAGGCTTTTATTGGCCCGAATCTGGTCGCCCAGTCCCAACCTCTGCAGCCTATGACCGTTGTTATGCTTCGACCATCAAAGGTCGGACGCACATTTTATCGTGATACGTATGTTGAAGGCAGTAAAGAAACCCCTGATTGTTATTCTAATGATAATATTACGCCAGCTGCCGATGCGAAACATAAGCAGTGTACGCGCTGTGATTTATGTCCACAAAATCTTCCCGGCTCTGGCATTAATGGTGAATCAAGAGCATGTCGTTATCGGCAATCTATTGCCGTTTGGACACCGGGAGAAAATGACAGTACGTGGGATACCATTTTTCAGGTGAATTTATCATCAACTGCTATCTTTGGGGAAAAACCGAATATCGATGGTTATATGGGACTGAATGCCCTCGTTAACTGGTTTAGAAAACAAAAATTAGATCCCTCGAAAGCCTGGATTCAGCTTTATGTCGATCCTTACTCAGAACATAAACGTATTTTGATGAAACCCAAAGGATACGTTGCTGATCCCGAAGAATACCAACAGGTACGAAAACTGATTGAATCTGACGAACTTGACCGCGTACTGCGGCTCGGTGTTTTGGATACAGAACAAGCAGAACAACTGAGTGCCGAGGGATTCGGACAAATGCCAGCCCATTTGCAAACACCAGCGGCCCATACGCCAGTACGCAATACCGAATCAGTTAATACGGGACAAGAGACTGTAGACCCCTTTACCGGTGAAATTATTTTCTATGACAATCCTATCACCGATAACATACCTACCTACTGGCGGCATACGGAGCTGGGCGCAATTGTTATGTTACAACCGGGGACAAACTTACCCGTTGAAACACCTGATATAGAAGAAGTTACGTTAGCTGATTATCAACAATATGAAGCACACTTAGCAGAAGAACGCCGTATTGCTGAGGAACGTCGTATCGCAGAAGAACAACGTTTGGCCGAAGAGCGTCGTCAGTCAGAAGCTCTGGCAAGACGGGCGGCGGAAGCCAATCGGCAAGAAAATGGCGCGGTCGCAGTCCGTACCCGTACCCGAACACCGGTGACAGACGGACAAAATACCTCAGACGCTCAGGAAAGTGGCGTCCGCACACGCAATCGAAGTGCCGTGAACACACTACAGAATACGTCAATAACACAAAATAATACTGTACGTACACGCAGTAGGCGTAACGAGGTAGCATCACAGGATACCGTTTCAAATCCAGAGCAGCCCACTCAGACACGTACCCGAAATACGCCTGCAGACTCCTCAGCTGTACTGGGGCGTCGTCGTCACGCCGCACCGACACAAACCAGTTCAACAGGAATAACACGGACGCGAGGTGCAGCGGTGACGTCCTCAGCAACAGAACAACGTTCTGCCGATGTGAATAAGCCGACACAACAACGCGTCAGTCGCCGTGCTTCTGTCGTTGAAGCAACCGAAGCCGAAGAGACTTTCTCGAATGCCTCACCGAGCTTACGTGCCGCACAACAACAAGCTGCAGAAGCACCAGATGATGAACAACCCAAGACGCGAGGTAAAGGCAGCCTATTAACCCCTGAAATGGAGGCCGCTTTGAACGCAGCGTTGTTACAAAATAACGATTAATCGCATCAACGATGATCCAATCATGGCATTAAGGAGACGAAAATGTCAGAGGCTACGTTATCTGTAGAGCTTACAGAACTTGCGGTAAAGTTGGGTATTAATAATAAAACGTTGGGTTATCTCTTACCCAATATGTCAGCGTCCCAGATTGGACGTCTTGTCAATGCGTCAGCGTATCAGGCTAAATATACCGATGAAGTCCGTTTAGCCATTATGGTATTAACGGAAATAGATGCCGTGGGAGCATTACCGTGCAGTCCTAAGACGGTCTATCCCAATATTCTTTTAGCCTTTGCTGAAAAAGTACAGACGGCATTGAAATACAAGTACACGCTGGAAGAACTGAAACATGACAGTACTTGGGCTAATGATCTCAGTGACGACGGTGAACTTCCCTTCGACGATTCAAAACGCGACTGGGATGTTATTGGCTTAAAAAACATCCAATCATTGATTAAAAATAGTATTAACCTATAAGGCACCGTATGGACTTCTTAACGTCGGTTGTTCCTCCAGAGGGTGAAACGGTGCTTGTCACCATCAAAAAGAATCCTCGGACAGCGACAGGTAAAGAAGTTCGTAACTACTGGGTCAATATCCGCGATGGTAATGCTGCCAGATTTATTCAGCAGCATGAGTCAGGAGAGACGGACTTATACTTTGCCATGTCTTCCTTTAACACAAAAGGAACGGAATATGCTGGGCGTCGGGATGATCATGTACAGGAAGTGAAATCCCTATGGCTAGATATTGATGCAGGGAAAGAAAAATTCGAGAAACACCCAAAGTGGGCCTATCCCAGCTTTGAAATAGCCTATACCGCGTTTTCCCAATGGCTCGTTGATGCGGATATGTGGCAACCGAATTATATTATTGCCAGTGGTGAAGGTTTACATATTTATTGGATACTGGATAAACCCGTGTCACCGGAACAATGGCGGGTACTTCATGGGGGATTAGAACAACTCGTCCGCACACACGGTTTAAAAATGGACGCAGGAGCAAGTATGCGCATCAGCGGCATTTTACGTGTTCCGGGAACACGACATACCAAAAGTGGTAATGCCGTTCGTATTATAGCCACCGAGTCCACACCCTACTCTCTTGCTGAAATGCAGGAAGTATTACCTTATGTACAACCGCAATCGAATAGTCTGGGGGCGATGCCCGATTTTCTTCAAGATGAAAATGATTTTCAGGACGCGGTATGGGGAGTGCAAAAGAAATCATTTTCGTTTGCACAGATCATCGCACGATGTGATATAGGCAGTACAAACCCCAAACCAGGCGGCTGCGACCAACTCGCCTTATGTTATGAACAACAAAGTACCACCGACGAACCGACATGGCGGGGAGCTTTATCGATTGCGATAAATTGTTTTGATGGTGAGGAATGGATACATAAAATCTCAGATCAGTATCCAACTTACTCCGTTACAGAAACGGAAGCTAAAGCACAATCCGTGATGGATAAACCTTACACTTGCGACATGTTCAGTCGTCTCAACCCGGATGTCTGTCGTGATTGCCCCCATTGGGGCAAAATTCGATCACCCATTGTACTTGGTAAAGTCATTGAAGAAGCCTCCGAAGAAGAATTAAAGTCCATTATTAACCATATTCCGCAAGCGCGTCCGGTAACGATACAGGATGGTCAACTCCCCTCAATTACATTACTGAGTAAACAGGTCGCGGAGATAACGGAGCAACCGTTACCATTGCACCGTGATTATAAAATTGCGTCAAGCGCGATGGGATCGGGGATCTGGAAGCGGGCAAAAGAAGCAGATGGAAAAGAAATATTAATTTATAAATATCCGCTTTTATTTCTTAACCGCGTTTATTCGCCACAGAACGGTGAGTCGTTTGTGATGCAGGTGACGATGCCACATGATCCGGCACGGGTATTTGAATTACCAGTATCCGAGTTACCCAAAGATCAGAGTTTACAGGGCTTATTAAGTAAACATGGTGTCACGGTCACCTCAAAAGGGCAATGGGGAAATCTTATGACCTTTTTACGTCGAACCGCAGAGCAGGCTGCCGATGTACGGGCCGCTGATAAGCAACACCAACATTATGGCTGGACAGATGATATGTCTGCTTTTCTGTTGGGGAATACCGAGTTTAGTGTGGATGGTTCGGTACGACCAATGATACTGGCGAATAATGGGGGCAGTATGGATAAAGCCTTTCGTATGAGTGAGGATGCGTCTGTAGCCGGTTTTCGTAAAGCAATGGATTTAATTAATGTGCCAGATATGGAGCTGCCACAATTTTTGATGGGTGTGAGTTTTGCCGCCCCATTATTTAAATTAATGGGCGTCCAGGGCTGTCTTGTTCATAGTTATGCAACGAAATCCGGTGTCGGAAAAACAACGTCTGCGCGCCTGGCGGTATCGATTTGGGGACGTCACCAAGTCGATGGAGGCAGTGGTATTGAAGGTTTGACGCGAGACACGGCGGTTGCACTATATCGACGGCTGGGTGAATTAAATGCCATTACCATGTTCATTGATGAAATCACTGAACGTCAGGGTAAAGAACTGACGGATTTTGTTTATTCCGTAACACAGGGGCGGGATAAGGACAGAGGATTACCGAATACAAATCGTTTACAGGAAAATAATGGTTCCTGGACTATGGCGGTCTTGTCAACAGGAAACTTATCACTGACACAACAACTGGTAAATATGAATGCACTGTCCGAGGCTTTAAACGCCCGCGTTATCGAACTCGACATGAGCAATCTACCAAGCCTGTGGGGACGCAACAACGAGAACAAAGACTTCGTTGAGCAAACATTTATGTTAGCCCGCACGATCCATTCCGGTGCAGTAGGAAGACTCTGGTTACGCAACCTCATGCGTAACATGGATCTGGTGAAAAAGCTATGTGAAGACGTGAGTCGAGAATGTCAGGAATTTTTTGATTTTACACAAAAAGAACGTTATTGGACATGGACAGTCTCACTGGGAATTGCGGGATTAATTCTTGGTAAAGAATTGGGAGTATGGGATTTTGATGTGGCGCGGGTCATGACGGCCGTGAAAGAACAGTTAGAAAGAATACGTGTCAACGTCGAGCAGGATAAAGTCACCCCGACGAGTATCTTTGAACACTTTATTTCGGCCACATTTGAGAACCGTCTGGAAATCAGAGCAGCAAACACCCCCATTATGTCGAACCAGCTTCCCTCGAAAGAACTCGGTTTGCGTCAGGAAAATTACAGTCATAAATTATTTATTAATAAGGGTTTTGCACGACGTTGGTGTGAAAGTAATAACTATCCTTTTGACCTGTTTAAAGATCACATGAAGCTATTGCGTGCACGAGATACCCGTAAGCATATGCTAGAAGGTGTCACCAGTATTCCGACAAAATCAAAAAGGCCCAATGTATGGGAACTTGATCTGAGAGGAGAAACAAATGACTAAACCATCGACACGAAAAAAATCGGTGATCCCGTCTGCCGATAGCCTGCAGGAGATCCCTATTGAGCCAAAGAAAAGCAAAGCTCCCCGGAATAAACAATTGTTTGTCTCACCGGATACATTGCAGAAGTCGGAACAGTTAGAAACACAAGCAGCCGTATTGCGTTCTGCTACGGAAGATATCGCTGTCGCCGTTAACTATCCACCGTCCTCTGTACCAGAGATACCGACAACATCATCGGTGATGCCGGATGCGAGCATTCCCCCCGAATCGTCGCTTAATACTCAGGTTATGACGCAATTGCTGACCGCATTAGCACGACAGCAGCCATTAAAGACTCCGCGTCTTGTGACGGCTGGGGTTGTGAATTATATGCACGTATTGAAAGATATTGATGCGGTTGAGTTTGACCAAAAACTCGACGATCTCTATGCCATGTTACAGTCCCGTGCGGTAGCCAGAAGTGAAAATGCCAAACGACTGCAGAATATGACGTTGGCCATGCACATTTATCAGGAATTCACTGAGCTATGGCCCCATGCGTAATGACTCATTCACATGACTTCTCACCGCTTGCGGTGAGGAGCGACTGATGAAAAAGGATAAACCACGATGAGTGTTGTGATCTACGACGCCCAGGAAAATTGTTTGTATGCGGATTCTCTTTGTGTTGATAACTATCATCGCATGACGATTCAAAAAATTTTCACTTACAATCTGAATGGTACAAAAGACACTTTCCCCAATGCGAGTGAAATGTCATTTCATGAACGTGGGTTGGCGGGTTTTGTTGGTGATCCGTCAATCGGATATGCCCTTATTCATGCCTATATGTGTGGTGGCATGAATTTTTGTGAACAAACCCGCAAAGAACTGCTGGCACATTTACACGATACTGATGATGCGAATACAGGAAATATATTGATTATTCCTGAAAAACAGAATTATCTGTGGTTGACGTCAGGGCTTTCTGTTCCTTTTTTCCCCGTACCAAAACAACGGATCGTGATTGGTGACGCACAAATAACATCACGTGTATACAGCAACCTTGATCATGGTATGTCACCCCAAGAAGCCATCAAAGATGTCTGTCAGGTCAGTGGAAAATTTGACGCGGCACATTTGGTTTCTGAACCGGTGATCCATGTGACGACTTCCTCACAGAATTCAGAAACATTCATTAATTTAAACGATATATTTAGATGAGTAATTCAAAATTACGAACCAAAAGGGCATAAAATACAATTTATTTCATTAAACGAATAATAAACACCCTTAATTCTTTTCAACTTAACTTCCTGAATACACTATATTTAGCTATTTAACATAGAAGCCTTACTTATACCCTGTAAAAAAGGATAACACTATGAAAAATAAACTGATTAGGGGAAGTGCTCTTATTATTCTGGCGCTTATTCTTGCAAGTATGATGATTTATATGAGCGTATCCCATGCAGAAACGTTAAGTAAGAAACAACTCATTCAGGAAGTCATTAAAGAAACAGAAGCGACTATCGCTGCGTTAAATCAGAACCTCCCTAAACGGATTGATAACTATACGATAATGGAAAAAATAAAGCCTAATGATAATGGGTTCATTTATACCTACACAGTATCACTGCCTATTACAACAGAAATGAAAAAGGAACTTCATTCCAATGCGATTCATATGGTTAAGTCAAACTGGTGCGCGCAAACCTGGTTTAACAATTCGATTTATCCGCCAACAGTTTCTTTTGTTTATTATGGGATTAAAAATACACAAGCCGCTTTTATCATTAACAAATATGACTGTAATTAAACGATTTCGTTTCTCTAAATTACGTTGATGATCACCGATATAGTTATGTTTCCTTTTGGGATTATTAGAGGTATTGGAATGTGGTTTGGCATAAATTGACCAGATGTCCTTTGATAAGGAGTAAGCCCTCCTTCTTGCTAATCTGTGAGCAAAGCTAACCTATGTACACTCGATAGTATAGCGTCTTAGATGATGATTTGACTGCTTTTCTGCACTGAATTTTAAGTTAGTGCATTACTTGAACCAGTTCCCAATATTTAAAGAAATCTAAAGAAAAAATAATTGAGTCCGATAAAATAGAAGACAAAATTTTAATAAATTATTGTGCTATATAATTTTATGGGGGTGTAAAGTGAGTAGACGTGAATTTGAAGATGCAATGATGGATGGGCAATTAGTATTTGATAATGGAACATTAAAGCCTATTACTCATATGAAAGAGTATAGAAGAAAACAATATGCTGATCTTGAAAAAAAATTAAATGACCCAGACAATGAAGAACATATTGCACTTTTAACTATAGAAGAGGCCGTTGCTTTCTTAAAATCAATGGCATGTAAAGATGGTACTCATAAAGAATGGAAAGATAAAGTATTTGCATGTACTGACCCAGCATCTTCGTTCGCAGGAAATGTTGTGGACGCTATTGGATTGGCGAAGATAATTAATGAATTTAGAAGCGTTAGAGTTCAAGCTAAAGAATATAAACTTAAAGGTGTTAGTTATATAAAAATAACAGGTAAGAGGACTGTTAAATCAATTATTACAGGCTCAAGATATCGCATTAATGATCACCGGATATTAAAAATAGGTATCGGATCAAAAAATGTAGTCAACGGCATAGTTTCAGGGGCTAAGATTTGTGTATATTTTTCTCTTGCTTACCGGGCTGTTGAGTTTATGACAAAAGATGAATATTCCTTAGCTGACTTTATAGGAAATATTACAGTTGACACTGCAAAAT